>CANPXK010000067.1 GCA_947585965.1 uncultured Clostridia bacterium | reverse complement strand
GTCCGTATACATATTCTTACTACTATAAGAAGTCAACGGATACAAGCTGGGTAACAAAGCAGGCAAATACAACTGCAACTTCCATAAGCTTTAAGCCGGGTACGGCAGTAGTTTATAACCTTAAGGTGGTTGTCAAGGACAAAAACGGTAAGACGGCAGAAAAAGTTCTTACGGTAACAGTATCAAAGGCTGCGGCTGCTCTTACAAATAACTCAACGGTTTCCGCAACATCAGTTAAGCTCGGTTCCTCCGTAACAATAAACGGTAAGGCAAGCGGCGGAACAAGTCCCTACAAATATTCCTACTACTACAAGAAATCAACAGATACAGACTGGGTAACGAAGTTGGCAAACACAACAACAACCTCCGTAAGCTTCAAGCCCGGTTCGGCAGTAACCTATAACATTAAGGTAATGGTAACAGACAGCAAGGGCAACTCAAGCACAAAAATCTATAACCTTACTGTCACAAAATAATATTGTTTATTACGAACAACTTAATGTTGATTCAATGACGGTACTGTCGCTGTACATAACGTGCAGCGGCAGTACCTTTGTTTTCAGATAATTATATATATCTTACGGTCAATACTGAGATCAGCATACTGCTGAAATCCGCAATAAGTGCCGCCGGCACGGTATAACCCGATTTTTTTATGCCTGCCGCACCGTAATATACGGCAATGGCATAAAATGTAGTTTCAGTAGAGCCTGCCATTACGGAGGCAATACGTCCTATAACACTGTCGGGACCGTAAGTTTCAAGAATTGATGACAAAACAGCAAATGACCCGCTCCCCGAAACAGGTCTTATAAGTCCCAACGGAAGTATTTCCGGAGGTATTCCCACGGCATTACATACGGGCGAAAGAAGACTGCACATTATATCAAAAAATCCCGATGCACTAAGCATATTGACAGCTATAACAAGACCGATAAGCGATGGGGCAACAGATATCAGCGAAGTGATCCCATCCTTTGCACCCTCCCTGAAACATTCAAACAAATCCACCCTTTTTACGGCACCGAATACCACAATGAAAACTATAACAAACGGAACGGCATAAATACCTATTTTATCCATTTTTTCCCCTCCGCAGCCTTCCGAAAAGCTTCACCGCAAAAATACCTGCAACAAGGGCAAGGACCGAACTAATCCATACATACGGCAATATGGAATACGGATCACTGCTCCCTGCCGCCTGTCTCAGTGCCGCCGCTGTCGCCGGTATTATCTGCACGGATGCCGTATTTATAACAACAAACATAATCATTGAGGCATTAGGTCTGTCCCCAAGCCTGTTTCCGCTCTGCATCTCCTTCATTGCCCTTATGCCTGACGGTGTTGCGGCATTTCCAAGACCAAGTATATTCGCCGTAATATTTGCACTCACCGCCTGCATAGCTTCACTTTCCGGCGAATAATCCGGCATAAGTCTTTTCAGAACAGGACTAAGTGCCGCCGCTATTCCTCTTGTTATTCCGCTTTTTTCGGCAATACGCATAATACCCGTCCAAAGACACATGACTCCTGCCATTGATATAAGAAGCTGTATCGCCTTATCCGCTCCTCCTGTGACAGCCTCGGCAAGTATATCCATTTTCCCGTTTATTATTGAACATACCACACTCGCGATTATCATAAAGAGCCATATATATCCCAGCATAAAATCCCTCCGATATAATAATGTGTAATAAGATATACATAATCAGAAAATGTATAAGAGTTCGTTTATATTCCGGAGCATTATAATACAATTTAATTCAATCACCAAAATTCGACAAATATCGCCTGAAACCGCATTTTTTCGCATTTATATTTTTCGACATCGTTTTTTCTTTTTATCGAAATAATATAATAATTCTAAAAAATTCAAAAATTTTGCAAAATTTTCGATTTTTTCTATTGACAAAGTTCAGCAGTTTATAGTAATATGGAAATAGATTATTTTATCTGCGTGTAACTGAGGAGGTGTCAATAATGAAGGCTGCCGGATACATACGACCGATCGATAAACTCGGAAGACTGGTAATTCCTTCGGATATAAGAAAGGCTCTTGACCTTGAAGACGGGGTTTCTATGGAATTTTTTACTGACGGAGATAGTATCATACTCAAAAAATATCGCCCCGCGTGCATTTTTTGTAAATCAAATGATGGTATATTTCCATTCAAGGGTCATATGATATGCAAATCATGCCTTGAGGAGCTGCAAAAGAATAATGCACAATCGCTGTCCTGAGCAGCTGATGTGGGCTAAAATATATTCAGACAGAAAAATAGCCGGCACCTACCCTTACTTTGTTCTGACATTGGTTATACTAATGTATTGGTATGCTGTCGGAGGCGTTTATTATACTTGAATTCATAGTTAAAATAAAAAAAACAGACGTACACGAATAACGACATACGAATTCGCTGTCAGGGGGGTGCTTCCCCTGATTTTTTATGGGAGAAATATTACAATGACTCTGAGAGAATTATTTAAAAATAACAGGATTGTCGCCGCTGACGGGGCAATGGGTACATATTTTACGGAGCTTACCGGCAAAGGTTCGGAATTATGCGAAAAGTATAATATAATTGACCCGCAGATAATAAAACGTATACACAAAGAATACATAGATGCCGGAGCTTCCCTTATACGTACGAACACCTTTTCGGCAAACAGCTTCATACTGAAAACCGGAGGTACAATTCTCGAAAATATAATACGTTCGGGCTACAGACTGGCTGCACAGGCTGCCGGTGATAAAGCTGTGGTGGTATGTGCCGATGTCAGTGCAATATATGAAAATCCGAATGTTGAGTGGGATATATATGAGGAATATAAATTTATAATTGACTGCTTCATATCCGAGGGTGCAAAAACCTTTATATTTGAAACTCTGAGCGAGATTGATGCCGTACTCCCGGCCATAGACTATATAAAGGAAAAACTTCCCGATTCGGAAATAATAACATCATTTACAATTCTGCCGGACGGAAACACACGCTCGGGCGTTCCTATGGACACGCTTATCAAGGGGATAATACAAAACAAGGATAAGCTGACTGCTGTGGGTATAAATTGCGGAAGCGGCGCGGCTCAGATATATAACCTTGCAGTTCGTTTTTTTTCACGTATACGACAGGATACGGATTTATACCTGACCGTAATGCCCAATGCAGGCTACCCCTCCATTGTCAACGGGAGGACGGTATTCAATAATGCCCCGGCATATTTTGCCGAACAGGCAGCAAGATTTATCCCCCATGGAATATCGGCAATCGGAGGCTGCTGCGGCACAACACCGGAGTACATAAGATTAATCTCCGGATATATAAAAGGAGAAACAGATTCCCATATAAAAAGCATATCATATGCACCCGAAATAAGAAGAAAAAAATCGGAATTTTCATCAAAGCTCATAAAAAATGAATTTGTCATCGCCGCCGAGCTTGACCCTCCGGACGGATGTGATTTCACCAAACTGTTAAATGCCGCAAAAATCCTGAAGGACAGCGGTGTGGATATAATCACTGTTTCCGATTCCCCTCTCGGGCACGCAAAAGCTGACCCTGTCATATGCTCGGCAAGGATAAAGCGTGAAATTGATATCGAAGTACTTCCGCATATATGCTGCCGTGACAGAAATATAAATGCCCTGCGCTCAATACTTTACGGTGCACACAGCGAAGGTATCCGTGCTGTGCTTGCCGTAACCGGGGATCATATAGCCGAAACCGACAGAGGTATTATAAAGCCTGTATTCAACCTTGATTCCACAAAGCTGATGTCGCTGATATCCCTCATGAACAGCGATAAGTTTTCCGATAATCCGATAGCGATAGGCGGAGCATTTGATCCTGCCGCACCAAAACCTCAGTTTGCAATAAAGCGACTGGAAAAGAAGATATCGTGCGGGGCAAAATTCATCCTGACACAACCTGTCTTTACGGATAATGCCATAGAGTGTCTTAAGAACATACGTAAAACGGATATAAAAATCCTTGCCGGAATAATGCCTATAGTCAGCTACAGAAATGCCAATTATATGAAAAATGAGGTTCCGGGGATGGTAATTCCCGATGAACTCATAGGAAAATTTTCTCCTGATATGACACGTGAAGAAGCAGAAAACGTCGGAATAGATATCTCCGTAGAGATAATTGAAAAGCTGCGCAGCCATGTTGACGGAATATATTTCATAACTCCATTTAACAGAGCCGATGTTATACGTAAAGTAATCACAAAATCAAATCTCAAATAAAATAAAACAGCAGGCAGCCGGGTCTTAATGCTCCCGGCTGCCTGCCGTTTTATCCGGGCTGATTTGTTTCAGCCTTAACATATTCAATCAATTTCGGTTTTGCTGTCAGAAATAAGCCTGACACTGACATCAAAGGTGTAGGCATTAACATCGCTTCCGTTTCCTGCCCTGTAAAGCGTAATCTTCACAGTATCATCAGGCTTGTATTTCTTAAGCTCATCAACAAGCTCGGCAGTTGACTTCACCGTAACATCTTCTATCGCCGTGATTATATCGTTTTCCTGTACCCGGGTTCCCTTCAGGGGACTGTCATCATTAATTTCGGTTATAATGACACCCTGAGGGATTTTATTTGCCTTAGACATATAAAGCGTGCAATCCTTGGCGCTGATCGACAGCGTACCCCTGTCAATTACCTTTCCGTATCTGATGAGCTTATTTATTATCTCAACAACAGTATCGCTCGGAATTGCGAATCCCATATTATCATATCCGCTCGATACTATTTTTGCGGTATTCATTCCGATAACTCTGCCGTATTCGTCAACCAATGCTCCTCCCGAATTTCCCGGATTTATTGCGGCATCCGTCTGTATATATCTGACATAGCTGTTGCTGAGCAATCTTCCCACCGCGGACAACGTTCCTTTGGTAAGGGAATTAAGAAATTCTATGTCCAGGGGAGTTCCTATAGCAAATACCTGCTGACCGACCGACAGCTTTTCCGAATCGGCAAATTCTGCCGGAGTAAGCCCATCCGCATCAATCTTTATTACCGCAATATCGGTTTTTGCATCAACCCCGACAATAGTTCCGAGATACTCTCTTTTATCCGAAAGCGTAACCATAACACCGGTCTTAGTGGAATCGTCAACAACATGACTGTTTGTGGCAATATAACCGTCCTCAGTCAGTATTATTCCCGAGCCTCCGGAAGTGGCGTCAAGAACATAATCCATCCCCCACTCATATGCGGTTACACATACCACGGATGGTGATACCTTTTTGTATACCTCGGAGGCATCGAGCTTTTTACGTGAGCTTTCGCCCCCATCCTTCCGAATTTTTATCTGCGGTCCATCGGCATCGGGTTGTACATACGGTGCGTCAGGTATATCATCATAAGTATATTCCTCCGCCAATCTTCCGCCCGCCGGAATATTATACTCGGTGTTATCCGCCGTTCCCCCCGTAATGTTAAATATAAGTATTGCCGCAGTGATTATAATTACAGCACCCACAAGGCATATCGCAGTTGTTTTACCGCCCTTTGCCCGTGGAATAGCAGGCGGAGGCGGGGGACCTCCGGAATAGCCGTTCCCACCCCCCTGTATATATCCGTCCGACAGACCGTATGGAAAATTATTGAATCCGTCACGGAACATTTCCGCCATTTAATATCACCTCATATTATTTTAAAAATCAAACCCGGCTGTCAATTTTTCTCGTCTGCTTTTTTGGAAGAGTAAATTCAAAAACCGTATATTCCCCGTATACACTATCCGCCTTGACTTCCCCTCCGTGCAGATGTATAATACTCCTCACAAGATAAAGTCCGAGTCCGAGTCCCTTTTTATCCTTGCTTCGTGATTTATCAGTTTTATAAAATCTGTCAAATACAAGGGAGAGCTCCTCTTTCCTTATACCCTGACCGCTGTTTTTAATTCTGAAAACGGTTTTGTCGGAATTCTCCTTTATATCAAATTCTATATATCCTCCCTCATCCGTAAATTTAACAGCATTTTCAATAAGATTGTAAACAACCTGATGAATAAGATCCTTATCGCCATATACAAATTTCGGACTTATACTATCAAGACCTCTCACCTCTATATTTCTCTTATCAAGCTCCTGTTCATATGTAATAACCGTAGTTACAAGAATAGTCAGAAGATCAAAACGATTGTAATTAATCTTAAGCTCTCCGTTATCAATTCTGGAAAGATTAAGCATGGAATGAACCAGTCTTGACAGACGTTTTATTTCATCTGACACTATATTTAGATAATATCTGTGCTTTTCCGGAGCTATGGTGCCATCAAGTATACCGTCTATAAATCCGGCAATGGTCGTCATAGGAGTTTTAAGCTCATGTGACACATTGGCAACAAAGCTTTTTCTTATGGTTTCCGAGGAAGCAAGCGAATCCGCCATATTATTGAAAGCGACGGCAAGTTCCCCTATTTCATCGTTTGTCGTTTCCTTGACCCTGACGGAAAAATCACCCTTTCCGAACTGCTTGGCAGCTTTTGCCATCTGTTTGAGAGGTTTTACCATATTATAGGAAAAAATGCTTATTGCAAGAATGGAAAGTACGAGAGATGCAACAGCCGAAAGAATAAAAATCCTCAATATCATATCCGTAAAGCTCGTTATATCCTTTCCGGAAGCCGTTACAATGATAACACCTATATTTCCCCCGCTTCTGTCTTGTGTGTAGCTCAGCGGACGCGCAACTATGAATCTATCGGATTTATATATATTTCCGAGAGTACCGGTGCCGGAATAGGATCCTGTCATAAGCGTTTGCTCAACAACATCGGTCAGATATATCGTACTCGTATAAAAAATTCTTTCATTGGACTGAATAATAAAAGCCTCGCCATTTGTTTTTGTTACAAAGATATCTGTATCGGTATCTCTTGCGAACAGTTCCAATGTTCGTTGTATCGTATCCAGATCATAGCTGTCTATAAAATACGTCGTACTGCTGTCTATGGGTGCGTTACTGAGAATTTTCTCAACCAGATAATTACCGACGCTGTCCGCCCTGTTCTGAAGAGTGCTGATTTTTTCATTTGTCCAATAGTTTGTGATAACAATGGTAAGTATTGTACCCAGAACCAAAAAACTGAAAAAAACTATAATAAGGCTCATACTCATATATTTTATAAAAAGTGATTGCTTATTATATACCCTTATAAACTTAAATCCGAAGAAATTATTCCCTAACCTCAAATTTATAACCCACTCCCCATACTGTCTTGAGGGTCCATTTATCCGAAACGCCCTCAAGCTTTTCACGAAGCCGCTTTATATGGACATCAACAGTTCTTGAGTCACCGTAATAATCAAAACCCCAGACCTCGTCAAGAAGCTGATCTCTCGTAAACACCCTGTTAGGATTGCTTGCAAGATGATATATAAGCTCCATTTCCTTTGGGGGTGTATCTATCTGTTCATTATTCACTCTCAGCTCATAGTTGGTAAGATTAATCACAAGCTTATCATAGCAGACCTCTTTTTCCGATGTCTGATCTTCAAGCACCGTATGCTGCCCATTAACCCTTCTGAGAACCGCCTTTATTCTTGCCACTATTTCCTTTGTTTCAAACGGCTTGACTACATAGTCATCCGCACCAAGCTCCAGTCCGAGAACCTTATCAAAAACCTCTCCCTTTGCCGTAAGCATAATTATAGGGCATTGTGAAGTTTTTCGTATTTCCCTGCATACCTGCCAGCCATCGAGCACCGGAAGCATTATATCCAGCATAACAAGGTCGGGTTTTTCCGTCTTGAATTTTGTCACCGCCTGACCTCCGTCATTTGCTATAACTACTTCATAGCCCTCCTTTTCAATATAGAGTCTGAGAAGTTCACATATATTTATATCATCATCAACCACAAGAATTTTTCCCATGCTCATAAATATTTCCCCCCTTCGTATTTCAATCGTTCCGGTAATCCGACATAGGATTTACAATATTATAACTCAAAAGATAACTGCCGTCAATGACCGTATTACTTTATCTCTCTTTTTCCGAACACCGCATATCCTATAACAGCCGTAACCGCAATATAGAAAACCGCTGTCAGAGCCGGTATATAAGCCTGTCCGTCAATAACCTCATTCTGCACATAGGTGAAGGATTCAACAAGCATATATTTTGCAAAATGTTCAACATCTCTATTTACCATTGAAGCCGTGCCCAGCAAAGCAGAAACAAGCATCGGTGCCGCTATTGCGGCTGCAACAGTAAAGCCCGATCTTCTGAAAATGACTGCAAGCATAAGATAAAATCCGGAAAGTGCGGCAAAAAGCAAAATATATACCAGGATACATATTATCATATCCGATACGGAAACGGAAGGATTTTCATTTACAAACGTCAGTGCCGTAATACCGCCTGCGGCAATATATAAAACAGCTATTATAAATACGATCACAAACACGGATATATATTTTGAAAAATATATGTCCCGTTTTTTGCAGCCTCTTGAAACGGTATTTTTCAGCGTTCCCATATCAAATTCCGATGCGGCAAAAACACAGGCACATATGGACGAAAGTATCCATATCATTGAATCGCTCATAAATACGTTTATATATGACCAGATATTATTTTTCGGAATCATTTTCAGTGCCTCGTCAAGCACATCCGTATCCATACCATATGTCTGCATCATGGTGTAGGTCATTGAAACAGTTTTATTTTCGTCCCAGAAAAATTTATATAAAAGTGCAAATCCCACTCCGAGCAACACTGCCAGTATTGAACATACAAGCAGACTTTTGCTTTTCCTGAGCCTTTGAAGCTCTGCACGGATAAGTCCTGTCATATTCAGCCCTCCTCCATTTTTTTGATAAAATAGCTTTCCGCCCCGTTATCCGAAGTGGAAATGCCCGAAACTATTATATCATTTTTGAAAAGCTCATTGGTGATCATACCTATATCTTCCGCCGCATCGGCTATAACAATACTTCCGTCCTCTTTTGCCTCAACATTTTTTATTCCCTTTATGGAGCTTACAATTCCGAGTGCTTTTTGCGGATTATTTGTCTTTATAACAGTACGTATCCCGCATTTATTTTCAAGCTCCTCTGCGGTAAGCTCCTCAACCAATTTGCCCTTTGCAATGATTCCGTAGTTTGTTGCAATTTTTTCAAGTTCTCCGAGTATATGACTTGAAATAAATATAGTTTTCCCCTGTTTATTTTTAAGATCAAGCAGTAGTTCCCTTATTTCAACTATGCCTGTAGGATCAAGTCCGTTTATCGGTTCGTCAAGCATAAGAAATTCCGGATCCCCGACAAGTGCCATACCTATTCCGAGCCTTTGCTTCATTCCGAGGGAAAAGTCCCTTGCCTTTTTCTTTCCCGTATCGGAAAGTCCGACAATCTTCAGTATGTCCTCCGCTCTTCTTTTATCCTCTCCGAGTATTGTACTCAGCAAACGTATATTTTCAAGTGCCGTCATATCGGAATACAAAGCGGGACTTTCTATAAGACTTCCCGTCCGACGTCTTGCTTTATAAATATCCTTTTCCGAAAGCAATTCAAAGCTGCCGGATGTAGGAGATGCAAGACCCGATATCATTCGGATAAATGTTGTCTTGCCCGCACCGTTCTTTCCTACAAATCCGTAAACCGCCCCTCTTTCCACATTCAGGGTAACTTCATCAACAACCCTCTGACCTGCATATTCCTTTGTAAGCTTATCGGTTTTAAGTACATACTCCATATACCACTCCCCCTTTGCTCAAATCAGACCTTTCAGTCATCATGCTCCTCTATTTCTATAATTATCCTTGAGGTCCTCAGGTACATTATATCAAATACCTCACCCCTTGCGGCAGCCTCCTGCATTTTACAAAACTCATCGAGCCCCAATGCCCTGCCGTAAATATATTCTCCGTCATCTATACGTATCTTGTACATTACGGAAAACTGATAATTATTTCCATCCAGCTCAAACACGGGAACAATCTGTATTGATACATAATCCCTTTCGTCAATATCTCTTTTTGCCTGCTCCTTACGGGAAAAGGGATGCCCCTTTATCATTCTTTTTGCGGTTTCTCTTGTCATATCCAAGCCTCCGTATATACTAAAAGTATATTAATATTATACAGTCAGTAAATCGCTTAATATAAATTACGGTATTTTATATCCTTTAAGTTTTTCTTTTTCGGCACTGTCAACCCTGTATGAATCGCATATTTTTCGTATTGCCCTGTTATGCGTATCCCTGTCAAACCGTTTTTCCATTATATACGGTTCTGTCATGTCGGGAAATTTAATATAACATTCCGCAACAGCCCACGCCACTGCCATTGAGGAATAATAAGCCGCTGTATTGATATCTGACAATGCAGCAAGCGTTTTATCTATATAATCATCATTAACATAATAATCAAGCAGCATTACCGCACCGAAGCGGCAATAAAATTCCTTATCGGAATGAATATACGGCTGTATGAAATCCCACATCATTTCACGGTTTTTATTTGTAAATTTCAGTGTTGAGCAAAAGGTATCACATACAGCCCAATTATCTATTTGCGGAACAAAATCCTCTATAAGCCTTAGCCGTTTGTCCGTATCGGTTTTCAGATATCCTATTATAAGTCCCCTGAGCATGGTTTCCTCATAATATATATCCTCTCCCTCAAGAGCCGAATCGCCACATTCTTTAGCTAACTTTTTGGCATATTCCCTCAGTTTCGGAATACGCACACCTATTATATTATTCTTTCCGGGAACAAGAGCGGAGTGAAATTCTCCGTACTTATTTTCGCCCATATCAATAAGTCTAAGTCTTATTTCATCTTTCAATTTTACACCGCTCCCTCGTCCCTATATGTATTTATCACTTCTAAAAGTGCATCTCCGTATTTTCGTATTTTTACCGCGCCAAGCTTAGCCGTTTCTGATAATTCTTTAAGCGTTCCGGGCTTTTCAGCCGCAAGTGTTTTCAGAACGGCATCGTTTACAATCGAATACGCCGGTACTCCGCTCTGCATTGCAATAATCTTTACCCTTGCTTTAAGTCTTGTAAACAGAACCTCATCATATCTGACCTCATCCGGCTTCGTCTCTGCCCTGCCCCTGCACCTTATATCTATATCCTTAAGACATACACTGCAATTGCCGCACGGTTCATTCAGAATTTCACCGAAATATCCTAAAATTCTTTTTCTGAGGCACACCCTGTCGGATACGGAATAGTATTTCATTTGATTCAGTCCGTCAATCTCCGCATTAATATGCTCCTCTCTCTGCTTTTCCGTCATAGCATATCCGGTATCCCGGGCAGACTCCTCATCATTCCTTCTCAATATGAAATAGTCCCTTATAAAACGGTAATCACTGTACGAATAAAGAAGTATACATTCCGCCTTTTCGCCGTCACGGCCTGCACGTCCCGCCTGCTGATAATACTCTTCAAGCTTTGACGGCATATTGTAATGTATAACATACCGCACATCCGGTTTATCTATTCCCATTCCGAAAGCACTTGTCGCCGCTATTATCTTAGTCCTGTCAAAGGTAAAATCCTCCTGTATTTTTCGCCTCACTTCGGCACTCATTCCCGCATGGTAAGCCTCTGCGGAAAAGCCTGCCTCCCTTATCGTATTTGCTACCGTTTCCGTAAGCTTTTGTGTCATGCAGTAAATTATACCGCTTTCATCTTTATGGCGGGAAATATAATGAAGCAGAAATGAATTTTTTGTATCCCTGCCGATACCTCTTTCGGACTCTCCGACAGGAGAATATGCTCCGAAATAAAGGTTGGGTCTGTCAAAGCTTGAGCATATATTATACGGAGATATTAGCCTGAGCTTTTCCTCAATATCCCCTTTAACTCTCAAATTCGCCGTTGCAGTAAACGCTGCAATAACAGGCCGGCGACTGAGCCTTGAATAAAAGTCGGCTATTTTCTGATAACTCGGTCTGAATTCCCTGCCCCATATTGATATACAATGAGCCTCGTCAACGGCAATAAGAGATATATCGGCATTTTTGGCAAACTCAATAAAGCGGCCGCTTTCAAGCCTTTCGGGTGCGACGTAGATTATCTTATATGCGCCCTTTGCCGCTCTGCTCAGAGCAAGCTCAACCATTGACGGAGTAAGGGAACTGTTTATATATGCCGCCGGTATTCCTGCCGCCTTGAGTATGCGAACCTGATCCTGCATAAGAGAAATAAGAGGTGAAATCACAAGAGTAATACCATTCATCGCAATTGCGGGTATCTGATAGCAAACAGATTTTCCTGCACCGGTCGGCATTACTGCACAAACATCTCTGCCACACAATATATTTCTGATTATATTTTCCTGTCCCGGACGAAATCTGTCGTAACCGTAATATTTTTTCAATAAACCGTATATATCCGCCAAAAATATTCACTCTCCGATTTTTTTCAAATCTACCCTTATATATTTGTTTGATATTATCTTGTCACCAAAAATTGTCATATCATTATCTGATATCAAACACAATTTCTTTTCCCTTTTTAATTTCTTTATTCTGTATTCAAGAGCGGAAGCAGAGGACTTATTTTCGCTTTCCCACACAGCGGCAAGCTTTTCCGCACTATGCGAACGGGTATATTTTGCACATCTCGCTGTTTTCCCGAAATGTTCCGACATACGCTTTTCTATATTTTTTGCAATACCCGTATAAATACTACCGTCCTTGCAGTAAAGCATATATGTGTAATACATTATTTTTTTCTTAGCATTTCATGTTCTTTATTGACTTCGTTATAAAGCTCGGCTCCGCACCACTGCGCATTTGTCGGGGTTATAACAGCCTTAAGCACTTCTCTTCCGAAGCCCACCCTGCGCATTGCAAGAATAAGCTTATCTATGTCCGAATTGGCAAAGCCCCCCATAACAACAAGCTTTCCGGGTATTTCTCCCGTGTATTCTCTTTTTTCCGGATTATCCGTCATTCCTGCAAGATATCCCACAGGCAGATAAATATCATCTCCGACTATTACTTTTATGCCGAAATGTAAAGGCATAATTGCTCTTTTCAGTATTGGAAGCTCCTTATCGTCAAAATTATACAATAATACAGTCTTTTTCATTATTTACGAATCTCCGTTATACTTAATTATTGATCACTGTCAAGTTTAAGCACAGCCATAAATGCCTCCTGCGGTACTTCTACAGAACCAAGCTGGCGCATACGCTTTTTACCCTCTTTTTGCTTTTCAAGAAGTTTTTTCTTTCGGGTAATATCGCCGCCATAGCATTTTGCAAGCACATCCTTACGCATAGCCTTTACCGTTTCACGGGCAATAATTTTTCCTCCTATACACGCCTGTATCGGAACTTCAAAAAGCTGTCTCGGAATTTTTTCCTTTAGCTTTTCCGCCATTTTTCTTGCCCTTGCGTATGCTTTATCCGAATGAATTATAAACGACAA
>CANPXK010000066.1 GCA_947585965.1 uncultured Clostridia bacterium | reverse complement strand
CAGATATGGTATGATATAATACAGCTTCTACCATCAAGCTATAATCAAACGAGAACCTGTACAATGAATTATGAAAATATACTTACAATGTACAGACAACGCAAAAATCACAAATTAAATGAGTGGTCTGGACTTGACAACTCAAATGAACCAAATTTTGTTGGTTGGGTGAAAACATTACCCTACACCAAACAACTGATATTAAGCGACTGAGAGGAGATAATAATTGAAAATAATAACTATATCCGGACAAGCAGGTCATGGCAAGGATACTAGTGCACTATTTATTTCCGGTGCTTTAGAAGTAGTTGGTAATAAATCTGTTCTAATAACTCATTACGCCGATCTTCTTAAATATATTTGCAAAACATATCTTAAATGGGACGGCAATAAAAATGAACAAGGCAGAACATTACTTCAATATGTTGGAACAGATGTGGTAAGAAATAGAAATCCGAATTACTGGGTAGACTTTATGACATTTGTGTTGGATTTATCAAAAGACAAATGGGATTATGTAATAATTCCAGATGTTAGGTTTCCTAACGAAATTGATGGTTTGAAAGACAAGGGTTTGGATGTGATACATATAAGGGTAATAAGACCAAACTTCCAAAACTCTTTAACCAATTCACAAAACAGTCATATATCCGAAAACGCCATTAACAATATTATGCCGGATTACACTTTGATAAATAGTGGAACACTTTTGGAATATAGAAAAAATATCACAGAATGGGTAAAGGAGAATTTGATATGAATTATGGATTTAATCCGTTTGATGAGAATGAAATAAATACCGACGGTCTTGAGCAATTTCTTATCGATACAGGCGGCTCACTAGACGAACTGTTCTTCGTCAGAGATTTTAAACAAAGAAAACTGTTTTTAAATTCGCCAATAAAACAGTCGACAATAGCAGATATTGTAAGGCATATAATACAATTCAACTGTGATGATAAAGGAATTAACCCGGAAGAAAGAAAACCTATTCTTCTTTATTTAACATCTGATGGAGGACATGTTGATTCCGGCTTTGAACTGATTGATATTATTCAAAGCAGTAAAACTCCCGTATATACAATCAACCTCGGTTATTGGTACAGCATGGGATTTCTTATTGGACTCGCAGGTCATAAAAGATTCGGATCTAAAAATTCAAAAATTCTTATGCACGATGGCTCAACATTTGTGTACAATTCCGGAGCAAAGGCGCAAGATCAAATGAGATTCCAAGCAAAGTCAGATGAACGAATTAAAAATTATGTTCTTTCCCGTAGCAAAATAACAAGCGATGATTATGACGAACAGTTCCGATCGGAATGGTATCTCTTTGCAGACGAAGCCAAAGAAAAAGGTTTCATTGATTACATAATTGGCGAGGACTGTGAAATTGACGATATAGTTTAAGGAGAATATATGGCAAAAAGAAAATCTATTACATCAACAAATATTAATGTTCCTGCAAACCTCACCTCTCACCCATTTTACGGTTACACACTTGATGACGAACAATTAAATTTAGCAAATACAATTTGGAATCCTGATATTGATATTATTTTCGTTAATGCCAAATCAGGAACAGGCAAGACCACAGTAGCTACGGGCGTAGCAAATCTCCTTGTCCAATACGGAATATATCAAAGCATAGTATATATAATGTCTCCCTATGGAGAACGAAAACAAGGCTGGCTGCCGGGAACAATCACGGAAAAAAGTTCTGTTTATTTTGAGGCTTTTTATCAAGCCTTAGTTAATTGCAATATCAATCCTTACATAGCGATTAATGATGATAGCATGGTTAATCAAAAAAATGGCACAGGATATATTACGTGTATCACCGATACATTTTTAAGAGGATCAAACTTAGATAACGCAGTAATTATTATTGATGAAGCTCAAAATTACACAACGCCTCAGTTAAAAAAGACTTTAACCAGAGTTGGTAAGAAAGCTAAAGTAATTGTTATAGGGCACGATTTACAGTGTGACTTGGAGGATCCATCTCAAAGCGGATTTATCAAGTATATAGAACATTTTAAAGAGAAAGAAAAAGCCGCCGTTTGCACACTGACAACAAATCATAGAAGCTGGATAAGTCAGTGGGCAGATGAAATCTCATAATAAATTAATTTAAAGGAAGAAATAGTTTATAACATCAAATATTTACATTCAATTTTTTAAGGAGGTTTTCAATGAAAGTTATTAAAAGAGATGGCAGGATAACAGGTTTTGATAAAGAAAAAATTGTTAATGCAGTGTTAAAAGCCTATAAAGAAATAGACGGAAATATTACGGAACAATCAATTAGGGAAGCAAAAAATATTGCAGAACATATTTTCAGGCATATACAAAAGGATTGCACATCGGTTGAAGAAATACAGGATATGGTAGAAAAGGAACTCATGAGGAGTTCCAGAAAGGATGTTGCAAAATCTTATGTAATTTATAGAAATGACAGAACGAGGTTAAGGCAAAAAAACAGCAAATTAATGAAAACCATTGATGAGAAACTTAAAGGCTCAAACATTCAAAATCAGAACGCAAATGTAGATGAAGCTTCTTTTGGAGGTAGACGAGGAGAAGCAATATCCGAACTTATGAAGCAACACGCTCTTGATAATTGTATGTCGGAAATGGCAAAAAACAATCATCTTAATAACGAAATATATATACACGATCTTGATTCATATTCGGTTGGTATGCATAACTGCCTCTCAATCCCCTTTGACAAATTACTCGCAAATGGATTTAAAACAAGACAAACCGATGTAAGACCTGCTCAGTCTGTTAATACAGCCTTTCAACTCTTAGCTGTTATTTTCCAACTTCAATCCCTTCAACAGTTCGGAGGATGTTCGGCAACACACCTTGATTGGACAATGGTTCCGTATGTAAGAAAGAGTTTTACTAAACATTTTAGAGATGGATTAAGATATGTAGAAAAGCTATCCGAGTATAAAACAGCAAGGTTTCACGAATGGTTATTGAATGATAAAGATAACCACCCTGATGGTACTATACATCTTGATGACAGTGAGTTTAAACAGCAATATCCGGATGCTTGGGAGTACGCTGTTGATATGACAAAAAGAGAAATATATCAAGCTGTCGAGGGTATGTACCATAATCTCAACACGCTTCAAAGCCGATCAGGAAATCAGTTACCATTTACATCTATTAATTACGGTACTTGTACAAATCCGGAAGGTAGGCTTATTACAAAAGCACTTTTAGATGTTTCGTTAAAAGGTATTGGAAAACTGCATAAAACTCCTGTATTTCCTTGTGGAATATTTCAATATGCAAAAGGCATCAATGATAAACCCGGAACGCCTAATTATGACTTATATAGGCTTGCACTGAAGTCTACATCAACAAGGCTTTATCCCAACTATGCAAATGTAGATTGGAGCGGAAACATCGGCTATGACAAAAACGATCCAAAAACAATTTTCAGTACGATGGGATGCAGAACAGCAAACGGCTTGGATATCAATGGTTTTGGGCAGCTCAAAGACGGGAGAGGAAACATTTGCCCTGTTACAATCATTCTTCCGACTCTTGCTATGATAGCCAAAGAAAAGATTTGGGAACAACTTCCCCAGGCATCCAAGGAACAAATTGCAGTACCTCCATACGAATTTACAAAAGGGGATGAAGCTGTTGCATATTTCTTGAATTTGCTTAGAGAAAAGATTACTGAGGCTAAAGATATGTTGATAGAGAGATTTGAGTGGATCTGCTCACAGTCTGCTGACTCGGCTAAATTTATGTATGAAAATGGTCTTATGGAAGGTTATATTCCGGATGAAGGTATTAAATCGGCACTTAAACATGGTACGCTTGCAATAGGGCAATTAGGACTTGCTGAAACATTACAAATTCTCATTGGAGCAGATCAGACAACCGAAGCAGGAATGAAGGTAGCAAAACAAATTGAGCAGCTATTCAAAGATAAATGTGCGGAGTTTAAAGAAAAGTATAAACTTAATTTTGGTGTTTATTACACCCCTGCTGAAAACTTAGTCTATACTGCTATGCAAAAGTTTAAAGATAAATATGGCGTTATCCCTGATGTGTCAGATAAAGATTACTTCACAAATAGTATTCATGTGCC
The DNA here is from genome assembly GCA_947585965.1 of uncultured Clostridia bacterium. Lineage (GTDB taxonomy): Bacteria > Bacillota > Clostridia > Oscillospirales > Acutalibacteraceae > UBA1213. Next base: position 9,661 of record CANPXK010000066.1, on the reverse strand, counting down.
TGTATGGAAGGAGATGACACCGTTTGAAAAGATAGATATCGAGTCGCAACTTACGGGATATAGTTCGGCCGGTTGTATTACTTATGTTGAACTTCCATCCTCTGCAAAAAATAACATTGATGCAATTGAGACGATAGTTAATTATGCAATGGAAAAAGATATCCCCTATTTTGCAATTAATGTTCCTAACGATACCTGTTTAGATTGTGGATTTACATCTGAAATTGCAAGCACATGCCCCATGTGTGGAGGAAAGAATATTGAAAGACTTCGTAGAGTTACCGGATATTTAACCGGTAATTACAAGACAGCGTTCAACAAAGGCAAACAACAAGAAACAGAAATGAGAGTGAAACATACCAAATGAGATACGCAGGAATTGATAGATGTGACATCTGCAATGGTAATAATGTTGGAGTCTCGGTGTATGTTCAAGGTTGCTACTTTCATTGCGAAGGATGTTTTAACAAAGAAACTTGGGATTTTAATGGCGGATATGAATGGAATAGCAAAATCGAAAGTGAGTTAATCCAATTGCTATCTAAGCCATATACCAAAAGATTATCAATATTAGGAGGAGAACCTTTAGCAGCTCCAAATCTACCATTGACCCTCGAGATACTTCACATCGCAACAGATATTATATTGCAAAAAAACAAAGAATTGAAAATATGGCTGTACACCGGATTCACATTTGAAGATATAATATTCTCTCGTTCCTCGGATTACTCCCCCGATAGAGATAGAGCAACCGCAGTTTTCCTCAGTGATTATATTGTAGACGGAAAATTTGAAATAGACAAGCAAGATTTAACTTACAGCAAAGTAAAATTCGCAGGCAGCACCAATCAGAGAATTATTGATGTTCAAAAGTCCATCCGCGAAGAAAAAACAATTTTATGGAATGGGGAAAAAGAATGAACAATAAATGGATTAGAGCAGCAATTCCGGCTTTGTTGATCCATATCAGTGTCGGAACAGTATATTGCTGGTCAACACTTAAGGAAACCATAGCCAATGAAATTAGCATGAGTCAGTTCTCAGTCGGATGGGCGTTTTCCTTTGCGATTTTTGTTCTCGGGATATCTGCTGCCTTTGCAGGAAAATTTGTAGAAAAAAATATACATCAATCTTCACTAATAGCTTGCATCTGCTTTTCTGCCGGTATGATTGGCACGGGGCTGGTAATAAAGTTCCTAACAGGTTGGGCAGCACTAATAGGAATCTACATATTCTACGGATTAATCATGGGTATAGGTTTGGGAGTCGGATACCTGACTCCCATAAAAACCCTAATGTTATGGTTCGAAAAAAACAAAGGATTGGCAACCGGAATATCTATTATGGGTTTTGGTCTTGCCAAAGCGATAGCAACCCCTGTAATGGATATATTACAAAAGAAAATCGGGGTAGCATCAATGTTTATGATTCTCGGTACTGTTTATTTCGTTATAATGTTTATTGGACATTTACTTCTTAAAAAGCCATATAACTGGGTTGAGGCTCAAACAAAAGAAAAAACGCATATTTGGTCAATGTTTAAGAAAAGAGAATTTGTCGGCATTTGGTTGATGTTCTATCTGAATATTCATTGTGGTTTGATGATTATAAGTTATGAAAAGCAAATTCTTTCAACAGTGTTTGCTACAACGGCAAGCATGGTAACCATTGTAGGTATCGTTCCGTCATTTACAGCTATTTCAAATACACTTGGCAGAATTGGTTATTCTGCATTGTCGGATAGAATGAAACAGCGTAATACAATCTATAAGATTATTTTTATCAGCTGCATTATTATTTCGGCTCTAATGATTGTAACAAATGTTATGTCGGGGATAGCTATAATCTTATTAAGTATTATTGTAATTGCATATCTTCTTATTATCAATGCCGGATACGGAGGTGGATTCTCAACACTTCCTGCTTTGTTGTCAGAAAGATTCGGTATGGAAAAAATCAGCCAGATACATGGCATAGCATTATCAGCTTGGGCTATTGCCGGTCTAACAGGAAATAATACTGCGGAGATCGTCTTGAATCTGAATGGTGGTTATAATATGGTTATTGCTGTTGCAACTATTTTATATGCTGTGGCATTAGTAATTTGTTTTTCTATGGTACGCAGCAAAAAAGAGTATTAAGAAGCATTATATAAAATCATGCAATCGCTTACGCATGGTTATATTGGAAAAAGGATTTATCGGCAAACCGACATTAGAATGACTTAGTTGAACGGAGGCTTTATGACAACGATATTAATATGCGTATTGGGGTTCCTATGTGGATGGAGCATAATAAAATACATAGATAATAAGAATAACAGACCACGCCTTTAAGGGAGATGTATACTAAACATAATTATAAGTGTGGTGAAAATAAACGAGCAAAACAATTATAAATTTATTTAATGAAAAATAAAAATACGCCGAGTTGCAGAAAGGAAAACATACCATGATAATTAATATTAAGAAATTATATAATGATGCCATGCTCCCTACTCGTGGTTCTGGGAGTGCCGCCGGTTATGATTTATACGCTTATCTTGAAAGATTCGACGAATGCATTATTGAACCGCACAATACATATAAAATTGGCACAGGCATTTCTATGGAAATACCTGACGGGTACTTTGGTGCAATCTTCGCAAGAAGTGGTATTGCGACTAAAAGAGGCTTAAGACCTTCAAACTGTGTTGGTGTAATCGACTCAGACTACCGAGGAGAAATAATTGTTGCGTTACATAATGATACTGATAGTCCGCAAGAAATTCGATCAAATGAACGAATTGCACAAATTGTCATAATGCCCTATCTTAATATTTCCCTTAAAGAAGTCGATGAACTTAGCAATACTGAACGTGGCAAATGTGGATTTGGAAGCACAGGCACAACATGAGTTGCAAAATGATATTATAGAGTGATTAAATAATCTTGGAGGGATAGTTATCAAATACCTGACCGAGTATAAATGAACAACAATAGGATTTCTGAGATGTATGTAATAAATTCATATACAGTAGGTTTCAGTTTTGAATTTGAAATAATTAACATATAAAAACGTATAAACGACTACGAAAGGGGTATAACAACTATAGAAGAAATTAAAAACGAATCCAAAAAATTGGAGGAGCAACATATGAAAGACGAATTTGATAAACTTGTTAAAGTTGCTAACATGATAGCTATAGCTAAAATGCTATTAAGGGAAGGCATAATCGACAATGGATTGTATAACTCAATAGTGCATAAAATAAAAACACCTGCGTAATTTAACCTTGCATAAAGATAAAAGCGAACAATGGCATTTTTTACCGCTGATGTTCGCTTGTTTTTTTTTTGCATAAAATATTGAGTAACTATGTTAGGTATGGTATAATTATAATAGGAATAGTAAATTCCAAATTTTTACAAAAGGATGGTTTACATGGATATTTATGAGACGATAAATAGAATGAGGGTTGAGAGGAAACGAATAGAAGATATCCCTATGCGTGTAACCTATTATGCCAGAGTTTCTACGATGAGAGAAGAACAGGATAGTTCTATTGAGGCACAAGTCGCACATTTTACAGAGATGATACAGAAAAATCCAAATTGGTTTTATATTGACGGATACGTAGATAGAGTAAGAGGTGAGAGTGCCGAAAACAGAGTACAATTCCAACAAATGATTGAGGACGGATTTGCCGGAAAGTTTGACTTAGTCCTCACAAAGGAAGTAAGTAGATTTGCACGAAACACTATTGACAGTTTAACCTACACAAGAGAGCTGTTAAAGCACGGCGTAGGAGTATTTTTTTTGACAGATAATATATGTACCATCGAGCAAGATAGTGAGCTTAGGCTTACTATTATGTCAAGTATAGCACAGGACGAAGTAAGAAAACTGTCAGAGCGTGTGAAGTTTGGACATAAAAAATCTATCGAAAGCGGGCACGTTCTTGGAAATTCAAGAATATTCGGTTATGATAAGATAAACAGTCGCTTGATAATAAATGAGTATGAAGCTGAAATGGTTCGTTTGATATTTGAAACTTATGCAACCGGAAAATATGGCTTGAGATATATAGAAGATTTACTTTGGAATAAGGGGTACAGAAATCTTAACGGCAAAAAAATCCACCATAATACCCTATCCGGGATTATTCAAAATCCAAAGTATAAAGGTTATTATTGTGGAAACAAAGTTAAAATAGTTGATTATCGTACTAAGGAACAAAAGTTCCTACCGGAAGAAGATTGGATAATGTATAAAGACGAAACAGGAGAAATCGTACCCGCCATTGTTTCAGAGGAATTGTGGAACGCAGCAAATGAAGTATTTATAGAAAGAAGTATGAAAGTAAAGGCGGTCGGAAGAAGCGCCAAAAAAACTTCCCCCCTATCCGGCAAGATAATTTGCGGCGAACACGATGAGCCTTTTTGGAGAACTTCCTACAGTGAACGGCTCCATCCAAACAACTCTGTATATCAATGGATATGTCGCACAAAAAAACGTGGTAAATCTTGTGACTGTCCGACAATAGCAATCTACGAGAGCGAACTGTATACGATTCTTGGTAAGTTCCTTTCTGAGCTTGCCGGCAACTTAGATAAATATATAGAAGAATTTGTAGAAGTGTATTATAGCAACATTAAAGATGATAAATCCGGAATGAGGATAAAAGAAATAGAAAAAGAAATATCATCTGTTGAAAAGAAGAAAGAAAAACTTCTTGACTTATACACAGATGATACTATATCCAAGTCTGAATTTAAACAGCGTAATGAAACACTGCAAGAAACCCTTACGGAACTAAAAAAACAATTATCTCAAATAAGACAGAAAAACAAATCAGCAAATGATGTTGCCGGTAATATTCTAAAGATAAAAGAAATGATAAAAGGAATTACTAATAATTCTCAAAACACAAACACAGATGGTTTAGTTACAAACCATGATTTTATAAACGATGTATGTGAAATCTTAATTGACCGTATAGTTGTTTACTCAATAGATAAAAAAACAATGAAACTTGAAATAAGGCTTAAATTGGGCAAAAATTACGAGACAGAGTATAGCAGAGCCGTACAGAGTTCAGGCATAATCTTCAAAAAGATGATCGAGGCATACGAAAGAAGTATGTAATTATCCTTTGGGATACAAGCCGGAAATTTGCCTGAAGGCAGATAAATAAATGATGCAGCCCGTAGTCAACAGATTACGGGTTGCATTTTTACGTAAAAATGTGTAGAATAGTACGATGGTATAATTATATAAAAGGAATGGTCATAAAAATGAAAATACAGCTTTCGGACAGCTTTACATACAAAAAAATCATAAAATTTACGATACCCTCGATAATAATGATGATATTCACATCAATATATGGAGTTGTAGACGGATTATTCATATCAAATTTTATAGGGCAAACGGAGTTTACATCCGTAAATTTCATAATGCCGTTTCTTATGATATTCAGTGCGGTAGGCTTTATGGCAGGTACAGGAGGAAGTGCTCTCGTTGCCAAAACATTAGGTGAGGGCAAATACGAAAAAGCGAGAAATATTTTTTCTCTTATTATATATTTTATGGTAGGTATCGGATTATTATTTACCGTCCTCGGCATAATATTTCTCAAGGATGCGGCTTTAGCCCTTGGCGCAGACAGTGAAATGCTTCCATTATGTGTAGAATACGGAAGAATAATTATGATTGCACTTATACCGTTTATGCTGCAAAGTGTATTCCAGAGCTTTCTTGTGACAGCCGAACGACCGACACTCGGTCTTGTTATAACGGTCGCCGCAGGAGTAACGAATATAGTGCTTGACGCTCTGTTTGTCGCCGTACTTAAATGGGGAGTAAGCGGAGCGGCACTTGCAACAGGGATAAGTCAGTTTGTCGGCGGAATAACACCACTGATATTTTTTATACTCCCTAATAAAACAAATTTGAGATTAGGAAAAGCATCTTTTGATATAAGAGCCATAATAAAAACCTTTACAAACGGCTCATCCGAATTTATGACAAATGTTTCATTATCGGTTGTTAATATGCTTTACAACAACAGACTTATGGAAACGGCAGGTCAAAACGGAGTAGCAGCATACGGAGTAATCATGTATACAGCATTTGTTTTCATATCGGTATTTTTAGGATTCGCAGTAGGAAGCGCACCCATAACAGGATATCATTACGGTGCCGGAAACAGATCGGAGCTTAAGAACGTTTACGGTAAAAGTCTGCGTCTTATCGGGATAACTTCAATTATACTAACAATATCCGCTGAACTTTTGTCTTATCCTCTTTCGGCAATTTTTGTAGGCTATGATGCGGAGCTTTTCGCCCTGACACAAAGAGGTTTTATGATATATTCCGTTTCTTACCTGCTTGCGGGCTTCAATATATTTGCCTCCGCTTTCTTCACTGCTCTTAATAACGGTCTTATTTCCGCACTTATTTCTTTTGCGAGAACTCTTGTTCTGCAAATCGTATGTGTTCTCTGTTTGCCCGTTTTTCTTGGTATCGACGGAATATGGCTTTCCATAGTATTTGCAGAGGGTCTGTCCCTTGTTCTGACAATAATCTGTTTTTCTGCGAATGGTGAGAAATACGGGTATGCATAAATGACATATTCCCACCTGTAAAAATAAGATAAGTTGTATAACAAAATGACCGAAAGTACAAAAAATATAAACTCACATTGGAGTCTGTTGTACAATGTTAAGAGAGCAAACAAAAGACGCAAGCAACAACACAAGTCAAATATATGATAGCACAAAAGCGGAGGGATATGCATATTCCACCGTAGCCTATCTCGAAACGCCTTCACTGTGTCAGACCGCTTACTATGAATTTACGGAGTGATGATAAATTTGTTGAGGACAAGGGTTGGCATATTGCAGCGGAAACATATAAAAATTTCTTTTACACAAAAAACGAACAGCATATATTATTCCTTAAACTTGATGTAGGGTATAATACTCCCGTTATAATAAAATATCTGTTTTGGCAAAGAACAGCCAAAAACAATAAATACATATATGCCCACATAAATTATGGAAAAGACTTATGTCCGACAGAGATTGAAAAGCAGTCGAATCTGTATGATTCGGATATAGGAGAAATTCCGGAAAAGTTAGCAATAATAAATTGATAAGGCAGTTTTAATTTTTTAAAAATCAACGAGTAATTGAGAAAAAACCTCTAAATCGTGTTGATTTTTTCTGATTTTGGGCTATAATATTATTAGGAGGAGCGTTATCATGTTAATACAGTTTCGTTTTAAAAATTACAAGTCGTTCAGGGATGACACCATCCTGGATATGTCTGCAACAAAAATTACCGAATATTCAAATCACGTAGTAAATGTCGGTGATGAAAGGCTGTTGCCCACAGCAGCTATTTTTGGTTCAAATGCAAGCGGAAAATCAAACGTAATAGAAGCCTTTCGATATATGATGACATATGTCCTTGATTCCTTCGCATATGTTAATGATCCGCATAGCAAAAAAACAAAAATACAAAAATTAAAACACACTCCATTTTTATTTGACTCCGCCAGCAAAGATGCTGAATCTTCATTCGAGGTTTATTTTATAGATACGAGGGGGAACGGTTATAAATCTTATAATTACGGGTTCACTATAAATAAAGATGGAATAATCGAAGAATGGCTCAATACAAAGGCAAAAACAGCCCGTGAATATAAAACGATTTTCTATCGTGACAGAGATAATCTCGATTTATCCGGTCTCCCCGCCAAAAGCCGGGAGCTCATACAAATATCCTTAAGCAACGAAGCCCTTATAGTATCATTGGGTGCAATATTAAAAATTAATAAATTAAAAATTGTAAGCGATTGGTTCTACAATACAAATTTTACTAACTTCGGAAACCCCTATGAGAATATGTTTCTTTCTTCATTCATTCCTGACGGATTTGCAGAGGATAAGACTGTCCAGGATCGTGTTGTTGCATACTTTTCTACCTTTGACCCATCAATAATAGGTTTTGATGTTAAAGTAATAAAATCAGAAGATGAGGAACCTAAGAGGGTAGATATTAACACAATCCATCGAATGGTAAACGGCGGTACAGCGAAGATTCCGTTGAAGGAGGAATCTGATGGAACGCTCAAAATGTTTGCTTTGTATCCTGCATTACACGATACCCTGGCAAACGGAGGTGTGTTATTTGTTGACGAGTTGAATGCCCGACTGCACCCGTTATTGGTAAGAAATTTCCTTATTACCTTTTTAAATCCAAAAAGTAATCCACACCATGCACAGCTAATTTTCACAACCCATGATTCTTGGCAGCTTTCTAACAATCTGCTTCGTCGTGACGAAATATGGTTCACAGAAAAAGACGATGATGGTGTGTCTTCTCTGTATTCTCTTGCAGACTTTGTAGACGAGGAAGGAGTCAAAATCCGTAAAGACGTAAATTATGCAAAAAACTATTTACTTGGAAAATACGGAGCCATCCCCAAATTAAACAATTTTGATATGTTTAAGGAGGAGTAGATATGGCAAAAAGTAACAGAACGGGAAGAAGAAAAGCAAGGGAAGATTTTCAAAAAAGAATCCCCGATTTAGGCTATTATATTATCTTCACAGACACAAAGGAAACCGAAGAAAATTATATGAATGGTCTTAAGAACTCTTTGCCGGCCGAACTGTGCGGACGTATTGTTATCAGGGTATTAAAGTCAAAAACAGATAAGCTGGTGGAAGCCTGTAAGAAACAGTGGGCTGCCGATCCCCAGTACAGGCAGCCATGGATCATATTCGACAGAGATCAGGTAGTAAATTTTAATAACATCATAGAAAATGCAAAGCAGGAGGAAATCAATGTCGGGTGGTCGAATCCATGTATAGAAATCTGGTTTGATGCCTATTTCAGTAAAATGCACAACTATCAGGATTCGGTCAGTTGTTGTGAAAAGTTCAGCAATACATTTAAGCATAAAACCGGTCAAGAATATAAAAAATCAAGCAGTAAAATTTATGATTTATTGACCCGTTATGGGGATGAAGCACTTGCAATCAATATTGCACAAAAACGTCACGAACAATACTTAAATGATGGTATAGATAAACCCTCTGATATGTGTCCTTGCACAACGGTATATAAATTGGTAGAAGAAATCAGAAAAAAGGCTGATTGTACGAACCAAAACTAACCCTTAAGCAGTACAAAAGCACAAAGGACACATAGTCAATAGGCTCAGACTGTCTGAAATCTTCCGTTTGCACAAAAGCAATATATCCGTGCATTATTTTACCGGTTCATAACTTAACATATTTTCATCAGTGAATCTCCAACCCTATCTGAAAATATCTTACCCATAAGTTACCATTTTCAAAATCTGTACATTTATTCACAGCTCGTCCCACTCAATACTCGTAGGCATAGAGCCTGTTTCAAAAAATTCCCTGACAACCTCAACTGCCTTATTCAGACTGACAATACATTCAATTTCAACGGACATAATTTCACCGTTACTTGAGTAAAATGTTGGCAATTCATCTTCATCAAGACCCAAATCCTCATCAGCCAATCCCCTGAATCCGGGACTACCCTCTTCATCAAAAAAATGCACATAAGCATATGACGAATTGGTAAGAACACCCATAAAGGGAAATGCCGTTTCATTGCTTATCCAAAATTCATT
>CANPXK010000065.1 GCA_947585965.1 uncultured Clostridia bacterium | reverse complement strand
ACCGAGATAGACTTTGAACTTCTTAAGAAATGTATTTATGAGGGCTATAACAGACATGAATGTATGCGTCTGCGTTTTACAAAGGACAAAGACGGTACCTGGTATCAGTATGTTGTTGACAAAGAGGAACGTGACATAGAGTTTGTTGATTTTTCCGACAGGTCTATGGAGGAAGCAGCCGAGATTATGGAGGAGTGGACTCGTATCCCGTTTGAGCGTTGGGATTCACCGATGAACAGGATCGTTATGATAAAGACCTCTGACGGATGCAGCGGTGTGTATATGCTTGTTGACCACCTCACAATGGACGCACAGTCGTTAATAATGTTCCTCAGTGATGTGATTCAGATCTATTGCAGCTACGTATTTGAGGAGATAGACTATCCCAAGGAAATGGCGTCATATATAGAGCAGCTTCAGAAAGATCTTGCTTATGAGGCGGGCAGCAAGGCAAAAGCACGGGATGAGGAATTTTTCCATAAGCTTATTGAATCATCCGAGCCTATATATAACGGTGTAGACGGAAGAAGAAAGCTTGATGAGGAAATTCAGAGAACAGGAAATCCGAATATCAGAACAGCAATCAATGCTTCAAGACGTGTTGATTCCGCACTTGATATTTTCCACCTTGAGGAGGAGCCTACAACAAGGCTTATGAAATTCTGCGAAAAGTATCATATTTCTCTTACCTGTTTGTTGCTTATGGGTCTTTATACATACTTTCATAAGATGAATAATACAGAGGACGTATCCGTCAATACTGCTATTGCAAGAAGAGCTACTCTGAAGGAGAAAAAATCCGGAGGAACAAGGATACACTCTTTCCCGTTCAGAATGCAGATCCCCGAAAGTAAGAGCTTTATTGAGGGAATATATCAGATCCGTGACCTTCAGAGTGATATGTTCAGGCACGCAAACTATGATCCGGTAGAGTATTTTGCATACAGGGGAAAGTTGTATAAAAATCAGCCGGGTCATACATATGAGCCTATATCACTCACGTATCAGCCTATGACGCTTAAGGAAAAAGGTCTTGACAGACTGGGCGATATCAAGTACAAGACAAAATGGTATGCGAACGGAGCGACAACTCAGGCTATGTACCTCACTGTTATGCACCGCCCGGATGATAACGGACTTGATTTTAACTTTGAACATCAGGTTGATGCGGTATCAAGAGAAAAGCTGGAGTTTATGTATTATTATCTTTGCAAGATAATGTTTAAGGGGACCGAGAATCCCGATATGTCAATCAGTGATATAATAAAGCTTATCTAATGGAGGTCTGCGAGATGGAATTATTTGATAAATTGGTTTCTATAATATGTAATTATGTTGAGGTTGATCCTGAAACAATTACAAATGACACACGTTTTATGGAGGATATGGGCTTTACCTCTTTTGACTTTGTAAGTATGCTCGGAGAGGTAGAGGATGAATTTGATATTGAGATAGACCAGCAGGAGGTTGTTAATATACGTACTGTTGGTGAAGCTGTGGATTACATACAGAGCCTGATTGATGAAAATTAAGGAGGTATGTAGTTATGTCTGCGACTATGGTTTCTACAATCAGAGAAATTATTGTAAATTCTGCAAATGAATTTGGTTCCGATGATGCTGTAAGATACAAGATAAAGAAGAATGAGATAGGTACAAAATCATATACCGATCTTAAAAATGACAGCGAAAGCTTTTCGTGCGTTCTTGAAGCTTTGGGTGAACAGGGCAGTCATGTTGCCCTGACAGGTATGACGTCATATCAGTGGCTTTTGACCTATTTCGGTATAGTAAACGGCGGAAGTGTGGCTGTACCGCTTGATGTATCACTTCCTGCCGAGGAAATGTGCGAACTTATTGACCGTGCGGATGTTACAACACTTGTTATTGATGATATACGTTCGGATGTAAAGGCTATTGTAAAGGAAAAATGCCCGAAGCTTAAGTATCTCATCTCCATGCAGGCAGAAGAAAGCAGCGATAATGAACTTTCACTGTGTAAGCTGCTCGAGGAGCATAGGGGAAGCTGTGATTTTCAGCCCGAACCCGATAGTCTTTGCACAATTATGTTTACATCGGGTACAACAGGAAAGAGCAAGGGTGTAATGCTGACACAGAGAAATCTTGCGGAAAATGCTACCTGTCTTGATATGCATATTCCGCCGAGAACCGTTATACTTTCCGTACTTCCTATACATCATGCATATTGTTTGAGTATGGACATACTTAAAGCTTTGTCACTCGGAAGTATTATTTGTATAAATGATTCCTTGTTGCGTGTTGTTAAGAATATTAAGCTTTTCAAGCCGAATATGATACTCATGGTTCCGCTTATGATTGAAACCATTGCCAAAAAACTTGAGGATGGTCCTAAGCTTCCGGCAGCTATCATAAAGAGTCAGGTTTTCGGAAAGCAGTTCCATACAATTTGCAGTGGCGGTGCATACCTCAATCCGGCTTATCTTGATTTATTTAAGAAATTTGATATAACAATACTTCAGGGCTACGGTATGACAGAATGTTCGCCCGTTATAAGTACGAATCTTTTTGAAAAAATAAAAAGAGATTCTGTCGGACATATTATGCCCAACTGTGAGGCAAAGGTAGTAGATGAGGAAATTTGGGTTCGTGGTTCAAGCGTTATGATGGGGTATTATAAAATGCCGGAGGAAACAAAGGAAACGCTTGTTGACGGTTGGCTCAGAACAGGCGACCTCGGATATGTTGATGATGATGGGTATTTATTCCTGACGGGAAGAAAGAAAAACCTTATCATAACTAAAAACGGAGAGAACGTATCACCCGAGGAAATAGAGAACAGACTGAGCGAAAATCGCCTTGTACAGGAGGTACTTGTCCGTGAATCGGAGGGTGTTATAGCTGCCGAAATTTTCCCGGATTATGAATACGCCAAGAAAAGGAAGGTCAGGGATTTGCAGGCAGAGCTTCAGAAGATCATAGATGAGTATAATCTGACGGTGCCTTTATATAAGAAAATCTTCCGCCTTGTTATTCGTGAAACAGAGTTTGAAAAAACCCCGTCAAAGAAAATTAAGAGATATTAAACAATACACAAAGAAATGTCGGTTATTCCGCTGAGTGAATAACCGACATTTTGTTGTGCATTAATGTAATGGGAGCAAGAAATTAACAACAGCTCAAAAACTAACCGACAAAATAAAAATACCGGTAAAGTTTTTTATGAACAGAGAATATACTTATTATTGTCCGGACTTATTTTTATCAATATATCTGCATAAAGCGTTAAATGTTTCCGCACTTATATCATGCTCGATTTTGCAGGCATCCTCTTTAGCCGTTTCCTCATCAACACCTATGCTTATAAAAAAGGCGGAAAGGGTTTTGTGACGGTTAAGAGTCCGCTCGGCAATCTGCATACCGGATTCGGTGATTGTAATATAATTATCCTTATCCATTACGATATATCCCTTTTCCTTGAGCCTTTTTGTGGTATAGGTAACACTTGGCTTTGTGACTCCAAGATGTACCGCAACATCAATGGAGCGGATATAACCGTTTTTCTGTTTCAGTACAAGCATTGCTTCAAGATAATCCTCAGTTGTTTTTTCTGATTTTATGTCCGGTTTCATATATCACTGTCCTCCGTATTATTAGATTAATTTTCCGGAATATGGGCAATCCCGATACAAACTTATATTACCATATTATAATAAAAATTTCAAGAAATTTAAAAAAATATCATTTAACTACTTGACAAAAGCCGTTAGTTGTATTAAACTATAAAAGGATTAGAGATATCTAATTTTAAATATTTAACTTAACCTGTCGAAATCTGTATGATTTTAGCGGCTATCAATAATACAAGGGGGGTTTGTTATGATGCCTTTAGCTTTTGCAAACAAAGGCGAGAAAATGATAATTAAAAGGATCGGAGGTTCGCCGGAGGTTAAAAAGCATCTTGAAAATCTGGGCTTTGTTGCCGGCAGTGATGTGAGTATCGTTAATACATTCGGCGGTAATGTTATTGTCAATGTTAAGAACTCAAGAGTTGCCATAAGCAGGGAAATGGCTCAGAAAATTATGATTTAAGGAAAGAGGAGACGGTTGGTATGAGAACACTTAGAGAGGTTAAGGTGGGAGAGACCGTTAAGGTTGTAAAGATCCACGGTGAGGGTGCTGTTAAGCGCCGTATTATGGATATGGGTATTACAAAGGGTACGGAAATCCATATAAGAAAGGTAGCACCGCTTGGAGACCCGGTGGAAATTACAGTCCGCGGTTACGAGCTTTCTCTCCGGAAGGCCGATTCGGAAATGATAGAAATAGAATAATATCGGTCATAAATGTAGTTTAAGAGGTGGAAAAATGAGTATAAAGATAGCACTTGCAGGCAATCCTAATGCCGGTAAAACTACTTTGTTCAACGCACTGACAGGTTCAAATCAGTTTGTTGGAAACTGGCCGGGCGTTACGGTTGAGAAAAAAGAGGGAAAGCTTAAAAAGCATAATGATGTGACGGTAACGGATCTTCCGGGTATATATTCGCTTTCTCCGTATACACTTGAGGAAGTTGTTGCAAGAAATTATCTTATTGATGAAAGACCGGATGTAATACTTAATATTGTTGACGGTACAAACCTTGAGCGTAATTTGTATCTGACAACACAGCTTACGGAGCTTGGTATTCCCGTTGTTATTGCAATAAACATGATTGATATTGTCAAGAAAAACGGCGATAAAATCAAAATAAACGAGCTTGGAAAAGCTATGGGCTGCAAGATAGTTGAGATTTCCGCACTTAAGGGTGACGGCGTTGCGGAAGCTGCCGAGGCTGCAATTCATGCGGCGGAAAATTCAAAGACTATTCCTCAGCATACATTTTCCGGTCCTGTCGAACACGCAATAGCACATATTGAGGAGGCTGTTCTTCATGATATGCCCGAAGAACAGCAAAGATGGTATGCGATAAAGATTTTTGAGCGTGACGAAAAGGTGATAGAAAAGCTTCATATAGACAGTAAAAAGCTTGAACATATGGAAAAGGATATAGCTGCTGCGGAAAAGGAGCTTGATGATGATGCGGAAAGTATTATAACAAATGACAGATACGAATATATTGCTTCTCTGATGAAGAAGTACTGCAAGAAAAAATCCGCAGGTACTCTTACGATATCCGATAAGATAGACAGGGTAGTGACAAACCGTATTCTTGCTTTGCCGATATTCGTTGTAATAATGTTCCTTGTTTATTCGGTAGTTATGATGCCTGTACCAATGCCATGGGGTGATTCGTTGGGTACTGTGCTTACCGACTGGGCAAATGACGGTGTGTTCGGCGACGGATGGTATCTTCTCGGCATAGGTCAAAATGATTACGACAGTGCGATGGACGAATATGCAGCAAAAAATATCTGGACAGATGAGTTTAAGTCTGAAATTGATACGGCAGTAAAAGCAGATGTTATAGGTGCATCGGATATTGCAGATGCTATTGAAGAGGGAAGCTTCGGAGATTTTGATGAGGCTTACGGAACATATGCGGATTCTGTTGTTGAATATTATGAAGAAAACAAATTAGAATATACGTTTACAGGTGTGTACGATGCTGCTATGAGTGATGAAGCAGAAGGATTGCCTGAAAATTCGGATTACGGGGTATGGGTACCCGGTATACCAACACTTCTTGAGCCTTTGTTTGAAAGTGCGCCGGAGTGGCTTCATGGTCTTGTATTTGACGGTATAATAGGCGGAGTTGGTGCAGTATTGGGATTTGTACCGCAAATGCTCCTATTATTCCTTTTCCTTGCATTTCTCGAGTCATGCGGTTATATGGCTCGTATAGCATTTGTACTTGACCGTGTGTTCAGACGTTTTGGTCTTTCGGGTAAATCATTTATACCGATGCTTGTAGGTTCGGGCTGTGGTGTTCCGGGTATTATGGCTTCACGTACTATTGAAAGTCAGCGTGACCGCCGTATGACAATCATGACAACAACGTTTATACCATGCGGAGCTAAAATGCCGATTATTGCACTTCTCACAGCGGCACTTTTCGGCGGTGCATGGTGGGTAGCACCGAGTGCATATTTCCTTGGAGTTGCCGCAATAATTGTTTCAGGTATAATGTTAAAGAAAACAAAGATGTTTGCAGGAGATCCGGCTCCGTTTGTTATGGAACTTCCGGCATATCATCTTCCTACAGTAAGCAATGTTCTCCGTTCAATGTGGGAACGTGGTTGGTCGTTTATTAAAAAGGCAGGTACGATCATACTTTTGTCGTCCGTACTTATTTGGCTTGGTTCATCTTTTGGTTGGAATAACGGTTCATTCGGTTATTTTGCTGAATTTGATGAGGGTGGTCTTAGTATAATAGACGCTATCGGTAATGCGATTTGTTGGATATTTGCACCTCTCGGTTTTGGAGAATCAACTGCGGCTGTTGCAACTGTAATGGGACTTGTTGCAAAGGAAGAAGTTGTAGGTGTATTCGGAGTTCTTGATTTTCATGGTCTTGCTCCTCTTGCAGGTTACGCATTCCTCGCATTCAACCTTCTTTGTGCACCGTGCTTTGCGGCAATCGGAGCAATAAAGAGAGAAATGAACAGTGCTAAATGGACTTTGTTTGCAGTTGGTTACCAGTGCGTGTTCGCATATGCAATAGCTCTTATGATATATCAGTTCGGTTCCGTATTTACAGGCAATATCAACGTTTTAGGACTAATCTTTGCAATTCTTGTTTTGGCGTTCATATGCTTTATGCTGTTCAGACCGGCACCGGATTCCAAAAAGAGGAAAGTGGTAGTTGTCTGATACGATAAAGGAGAATTATTAAAATGTTTGAATGGATATCTTCAAATTTGTCCGTAATAATAATATGTATTGTGGTTTTTGCCATAATTATTCTTGATATCATTTATTTGGTACGAACGAAGAAAAAAGGTAAAAGCCTGTGCGGAGGAAGCTGTTCGGGTTGTTCAATGTGCGGGGAGTGTCATAATCAATCGCCGGATAATATGTCTGAACCCGAAATTACAAAAAGTAATTAAATTATCCTTTCATAATCTCATTAAAGATAAAATCCGCAGCCATAAGAAAAGGTCTGCGGATTTTGTTTTTTATCTTCTATTTTATATGAAAATGTGTTATAATCCTCTATGTGATTATAAATAATATCATGATAGGATGAGGAATTTGAAAAAAATTAAGCTTGAACCACGCTATAAAGCAATATTCTATATCATACTTTCGGCATTTTGCTTTGCGTTTATGAATTTGTTTGTACGACTTTCCGGAGATCTGCCGTCAATGCAGAAATGTTTTTTCCGTAATTTTGTTGCCGTTTTTTTTGCACTTGGCGTACTTCTCAAAAATAAAAGCAGTCTGAAATGGAAAAAAGGCAATCTTAAGTTTCTTCTGCTTCGCTCGGCAATCGGTACTCTCGGTATAGTAGGAAATTTTTATGCCATAGATCATATAGCGCTTGCAGATGCCTCTATACTGAATAAAATGTCGCCGTTTTTTGTAATCATTTTTTCGCTTGTACTTCTTAAAGAAAAACTTACGTTTTTGCAGGGAGCGGCAGTATTTATCGCCTTTATCGGTACACTGTTCATAGTTAAACCTACATTTCAAAATATTGAATTCATACCCTCCGCAGTCGGGCTTATCGGCGGGATGTGTGCAGGTTTTGCATACACTATGGTAAGAATACTTGGGCAAAGAGGAGAAAATGGTTCTCTTATTGTATTTTTCTTTTCGGGTTTTTCGTGTATAACAATGCTTCCGTTTCTTATATTTGATTATCATCCTATGGAATGGTGGCAGCTTCTTATGCTTCTCGGTGCAGGACTTTCCGCAACAGGAGGTCAGTTTTCAATAACGGCTGCATATTGCTATGCTCCGGCAAGAGAAATCTCTGTATATGATTATTCGCAGATAATATTTGCGACACTTTTAGGATTTATTTTTCTTGGAGAAATTCCCGATATATACAGTGTTGTCGGATACATTGTGATTTCCTCAATGGCAATTCTTATGTTTATGTACAATAACAATAAGGGGATATTCAAGAACAGAAAACATATTAATCCGGAAACAAATTCAGTTGAAGAAAAAGATTGACAATGTACAATATTGCCTATTCGGGACATGATATTCTTGCTACCTCTTCAATGGTATGGTGCAGCTTAAGTACCATATCGGTATCTGCCGCACGGTAGTACATTTCCTTTCCGTTACGGTTCGCCACAATAAGTCCCGCACTTTTCAGCAGCTTGAGATGATGCGATACGGCAGGACTTGACATACCTGTTGCGGCGGCAATATCAATAACACACTCCTCGCAGTGGCATAAAAGCCAAAATATGCGTAATCTGCTTGGATCGCCAAGCTGTTTCATGGCATCCGCAACAGTTTTTATCGTTTCTATTGATGGCATGGCTTCAGCGAGCCGTCCGCCGTTTTCGCTGTGGTTGTGAGGCAGTATAATTTTTTCGTCTGACAATTTATTTTCCTCCGTGATATGTAATACTTAGGTATATTTTAAAATATGCAGACCTAAAAATCAATAGTGATTTTACAATAAAAAGTGAAAATACGTATTTGTAAATATTAAAGGGCGATACTTGCTATCTGATTGTCGTTCTAAAAAAAATGTATCAAGGTTTATTAACAAAATCCGATTTATAGAGGAAAAATCAGGTTGACACTAATATATAAAAAATCTATTGAGCAGAATGTACAGCAGTATTTATTATTCATATATCTTAAATGTTGTGTCTATAGATTCGCCGCATATTGTAAGGAGTTTTTTAATATGTGAAAACTTTGAACCTAAGTCATAAGAAGTTCCTATGCACACGCCATTTTGCACGCTCCAACGACATGTCCTGAAATACGGCTTATCAGCCTTGTTTTCAGGGAGCCTGTAATTTATTTCGGAAACACACTGCATTTGAATTATTTGTTCACGCTTTTCCGGGTGACGTTTTATTGTTTCATCAAAAACACGGAACATCATATCTGTTTGATTTTCTATGTATTCATTTTCATAAAGAAAATAATGGATATTACTGCCATGATTTGTTTTCTTTATATCTTCACCATTTGGTTTATTGAATTTATCCGGTAATTCATAGCCGTCAATAATAAGTTCACTACGGTCAATTCCGCACGTTCTTTTATCTGCATTTCTGTTAATGACAGACATAACATTTTCCCTTCCTTATCTAAAAATTTTATAAATTTGTGATATTATTCATCTCTGTCGGGCAGGTAATAAATACGCAATCCGTCATATTGTTTTATAAGCATAAGCATACATTTCATTGGCTCTTTATCCTTTGCACGGTCATCTCCTTTCAGAATTTCAAAGTAATGCTGTCTTGCCATTTCTTCCGTAATTTCCTGATCATCCGGAGAAATTTTAATCATATCGGTATGTGTCCTTGATATTTCACGTTCTGTCTTATCGCCGGGATTACCGTATATCCATCCCATTTCCTGATGCTCTTTCAGCCATCTGTGATGTTCCATAATGCCTATAATTTCAAGCTGTTCGTCTGTAAATCCATCGACCATTTTGAATGAAACAGATCTGTCTGTGTATAACATACCAAGTTTATCAAGATATTTTGCGAATGATTTTGCCTGTGATATATTCGAGAGTTTGTATTCAAGGGAGAGTTTTTCAAAATTATTTTCCATATCTTCTTTTGTTGCCAAATCAAAAAGCGAGTTTAGATCATTGGTATTGCCTGAATAACGTTTATCACACATAATATTATATCTGCCGTTAAGAATTACAGCGAAATCATAAAGATGCAGGAAATTGCTGTTAGAAAGATAGACCTGTTTTTTGCCGGGATTATATTTCTCTGTATCAACTGATACACTCAGGCAGATATTGCTTGTGTCAAGAAGTTTTTTAATATCGCCAAGGAAGCTGTTTTCTCCGACCATAGTAGAATATGCATTAAGTTTAGGACATTTGCCGGTTTTTGCATTTTTCTCCCAGTTTTCATATTCAGCCTTAAACCTGTCAATTTTAGGAATTTCGCTCTCATCATAGATATAGACTGCATCTATTGAATTCGTGCTGAAGGTAAATTTGCAATCAAACGGGTGAAGTTCCGAGCGGGAATTTCTGCCATAAGGCGTTCTGTCCCAGCATTGCAGTTCATCGCAGAGCATGAGAAGATACGCCAGAGGGTGATATTTCATTTGAAAAGGTTTTGTAACTTCTTCATCCTTATAAAAACCGATAGAGAACTTGTAAAGGCTGTTATGAAGGAGAATTGCCGTCATAGCATCAATTCTGCATTTAAACTGTTCCGGATCAATATTATTTAAATCCAAATAAGCCGTTTTGCCGTAAAGTTTCTGAAACAGTACAGTTGCACTGAAATAGGCATGATCCATATAATAGCCGAAAACATCAGGTCTGCTGGACTTTGTTTCAAGAATAGTCCTGATACTGTCCGTTGTAACATAATATGTATCTTTAAGTTTTGCGGCAAGATTATATGCAAAAAGCTCATTTGTATTGACAAATGTTTTGCCGTAAAATTTTTTATCTTTAAGTAATTCATTTATTTTATTATTTATACTTATGAACTTGTCAATGTTGACATAAGCAACAAAAGGATTGTTCGCACGCGATTCCTTTTTCACTTCAAAATATGATTCAACCTGTTCAAAAGGCAGTTCAAACGGATAGCCGATATCATGAAAAAGAGAAGCAAGTCCCCAGTATTCAAGGAAATGATGAGCCGCAGAAGTATCGTTATCAATATTATAGAAATTCCTGTAAGCCTCTCTGTATGCTGTATTTGATTCATAAACAGCAAGACCGAGTGCAAATACATAAACAGAATGAACATAATGATCTCTATGTTTCATAAGGAGAGAACTGCCGTTCATTTCGTATTCGGAGAGCATTTCAATCATATTGCGTGTTTTACCGTATCCGCCCATAAACATTTCAAGGTAACAGCAATACACATCAAAAGCGTAATTTTTTGCACCGCTCTCAAGAAAATGGCGCAAAGCATTTTCAAGACAAAGCCTGTCGGTATCTTTTTCCTGATTATACGGAATCATATTTTGTTTAATGCTTGTTCCGGTATAATTTCCGGTATTTTTTTCATCAGTTTTTTCCGGATTACAACGCAAGTCAACGCAGGTGTCGCTGATAAAATGCAGTACTTTACTTTTAAGGTCTGTTCCTTTGTAAAATCGGTTGGGATAAGTCGGAAGCTGTGGTAAATTATTATAAGACATAAAAATTTTCCCTCCTAAATTATTTTATTATGCAGATTGCTCCGGTGAGAGAGAAATCTTATTTCTTTTATTTTTTTCAAATCACAAAATGTTTTTCTATCAGTATTATTTTCCCAAACTTCGTTGCAGATAGCCGGCAAAGAATTTTTATAGGGAAAATCTCAGCTTGTTGGTTCTGGCTGCACCGAATTACAGTAAACCAACAAAATAAGCAGTTAAGTGACCAAACTCAAAAGAACCAAAATAATAATTGTATCACCTAAATATTACCACAAAAATCATAAAAGGTGAATACTTAATTTACAAAAAAGGATAAAAATTTAAGAATTTTTTAAAGGCGGATCGAAATTAGAAAAAATAGTTGAGCAAAAATAAGAATTACGTTCACCTATAACACTAATTGGGAAAAAATTCAAATAAAAATGCAAATAAGCTAATCAGACGATTTATTCTCAAAGGTGTCAACAACATTGAATTAACAACTATCCTCGTTGTATTTTCAATAGTCTTTCCTCTTGTCAGTTTCTTAATAAGTTAAATATAAATCATTTAAAACTTAATTTCACTAACATTTTAGAGTTTTTGTAAAATAGCATATAATAATTGACAAAATGTGTTTAAAATGGTATAATTTTTACAAAATATAGTAAAATAAGGAGAACAAGAAAATGGATATAAATAATGTAACAGATGAGAAAAGAGAAAAGGTAGAGCCGATGAAGATTTTTTTAAGCTACGGTCATCCGGAAAAAGAGATTGTTGACAGGATTGCCAATGCATTGAGAAAAAGGGGGCATAAGGTCTGGATTGATTCGACAGAGCTTAAAAAAGGAAATGCGGATTGGCGTGAAGAAATCACTCATGGAATTGAAGAAAGTCAGAAGGTTGTTGCCTGCCTGTCAGAACACTCTGTAAGGGCTCCCGAAGGAGTATGCCTGAATGAGCTTGCAATAGCTGTAGGAGTAAAGGGTGGAAATGTTGCGTCTATATTACTTGAGGATGAAAAGAAGGTGTCTCCGCCGCCGTCAATTTGTCACATTCAGTGGCTTAATATGAGCTTGTGGAAAGAGAAACTGGATGCCGGCGACGAAGTTTTTAACCCATGGTTCAATGAAAGGATGAAGGAGCTTTTTGAAATTATCGAGTCAAAGGAAAGCCGTGAGTTTGTAGGTCAGATAACAGAAATAAAGAAAAAGCTCGATGCTTATCCGTCTACATCAAAACAGAATGAGCTGTTGAAAAAGGTTTTTATAGGGAGAAAATGGCTTGAAAAGAAACTTGACGAATGGATAGAGAAGGAAACCGAGGAAAGATTATGTGTAATATACGGAGAGCCGGGAATAGGAAAAAGTGCTTTTGCGGCAAATTATATGCATTATAATTCAAAGGTAGCGGCGGGAATTTTTTGTGAGTACGATAAGCCAAATTTTAACGCACCTAAAAGTGTTATATGCACATTGGCCTATCTTCTTGCGTGCAGACTTCCGGCATATCGTCTACTGCTTGTAGATTACCTTGATAAAAATAAAAATTGGCGTCAGCATACGGAAGCGGAGCTTTTTGATTATCTTCTTGCGAATCTTCTCAATAATCAATATATAGACGGTGGGCATGAGCATATGGCAATAATAATTGACGGACTGGACGAGTGCGGAACGGCTGATCAAAACTCGCTTGCATCTGTTCTGCATAATTATGCGGGACGTCTGCCGAAGTGGCTTAAGGTAGTTGTGCTTTCAAGGACGGTAAGCTCGGTAAGGCATACGCTTGGTGAAACGCCAATGTTTGAAATATGCGGAAATAACAAAGAAAATCTTGAGGATATACGAAAATATTTTGAAGACAGACTTGCAGAAAAATATCATGATAATCCGATATGGGAAAAAGCATTGAATACTTTGTGTGAGCGAAGCGGCGGTGTATTTCTGTATGCCGAAATGGTAGTAGATGCTATATTAAAGGGTAAACTGTCGATAGAAGATACAGAAGAATTTCCGACAGGTCTTTCGTCATGCTTTATGCGTTGGTTCGGTTGGTTTTGCCCTGATATAAATGAATATAAGTCTAAGTACAGGGATGCTTTTTCATGTATAATAGCAGCCCCCGAGGCATTACCGACAGAGGAGTTAAAAAGCCTGTGCGGCTGGAGGAACAGTGTGTTGAATGATTTTGTCCTTTTGTTTGATGTTTTATTGAAAAAAGAAACAAATATGTTCGGCAAGGAAACAATTACATTTTCACATAAATACCTGAGTGACTGGCTGACAATGAAAGAAGCAGGAAATTACCGTGTTGACAAAACAGACGGCGAGGAAATTATGGCGGAAGGCTTTTATGATTCGTTTAAGGAAAGTGTCGAGGATATGTCCGTATATGAGGTCATGTACATAATTCCACTTGCGGAAAAACATTGCAACAAGTCGGAATTCAATAAAGTGTTGCTTAGTCATGAACTGTTTCGGCGTATAGCAGATTTGGAAACAGAAATCGAACCTTGGGTAAAGCCGGAGAAAATAGAGTATTTATGCAAATTATT
>CANPXK010000064.1 GCA_947585965.1 uncultured Clostridia bacterium | reverse complement strand
CCCCGTGAAATAATTAAGAAATCCTGCGGCAGGGTATACATTAAGGGAAGTTCCGCCTATTATAAGCACATCAGCCTTGGATATCGCTCTCACTGCTCCTCTTACCGTATCATCGTCAAGTCCCTCCTCATACAGAACAACATCCGGCTTTATTATCCCCCCACATGAACATTTAGGGATACCCTCACTTTTGATTATGTATTCCACTCCGTAGAATTTATGACATTTCATACAATAATTTCTCAAAACCGAACCGTGCAGTTCAAATACTCTTTTACTCCCCGCACTTTGATGCAGTCCGTCTATATTCTGAGTCACAACAGCCTTCAGCTTTCCCTGTTTTTCAAGCTCTGCCAAAGCGATATGTGCCTTATTCGGACGTGCACCGGTACATATCATCTTGTCACGGTAGAAATCATAAAAATCCTTCGGTCTTGCCATAAAAAAACTATGACTGAGTATCGTTTCGGGAGGGTATTTGTATTTCTGATTATAAAGTCCGTCAACACTTCTGAAATCCGGTATTCCGCTCTCCGTCGATACTCCCGCTCCCCCGAAAAATACAATATTCTCGCTCCGCTCAATCACTTCTTTAAGTTCATCATACATAAAAACACCCTCTCTTTTAATATTTCCTCCGACCACAGGTTATTGACAACCCAAAGCAAAAGAAATATAATTATGTTGAATTATATTGCCCGCACAAATAAATACATACCCGACAGTACAATAAGGAGGACTGCACCAATGAAAATATCCACCAAAGGACGTTATGCACTTCGTGTCATGGTGGATCTGGCAACAACCGATCCGCAAAATTATATTTCCATAAAAAGCATATCAAAAAGACTCAACATTTCCGACAAATACCTTGAACAGATAATATCTTCACTTAGCAAGGCAGGATATGTAAAAAGTACAAGAGGTGCGCAAGGCGGCTATATGCTGACAAGAACACCGGAGGAATATACTGTCGGAATGATACTTCGCTCAATGGAGGGAAGTCTTGCTCCCGTTGCCTGTCTTGAGGATGACGAAAACCAATGTCCGCACTGCTCGGACTGCATCTCCTTATATGTATGGGAACAGATTTATGATGCCGTAAATAATGTTGTAAACAGTATAACCCTGCAAAACATAATCGACAAAATGGAAAATGAAAAAGTGTCCCCGCAGCAAACGGATTCAGACAGGAATACAGGCTGCTGAATTATTCGTGTATTCTAATGATAAACATATACTAACGAATCCCGCTTTCCGATAAATAGCCGAATACATTGCCGCCAACAGTATGCCGAAAGGAGGTTGTTCCATTGAGCTGTATATGCTTAGTCAACAACCTCCTCACTTTTATTAACACGATACAATATCAGTCGACAGCACCGGGCAGCAGCAGACAAACACAAAACCCGGATAAGCTCCCGATTTGAACATTTTTACACATCAGACACACTATACGTTTACTCTGTCATTGAGTTGCCGTTGAGGTTTCGGGGAGTTCAATTTCTATGGTCTGCAATACTTCGTCATCAAATTCAATCTTATGTTCTTTCTTCAGCTTTTCATATTCCTCGGAAACATCATTCTCTCTGAGATCACTATCAACCGGAACTTTCCATGCCGTAAGACCCGGTCCGGGATAATACATGATGTGGTATCCTATCTCCGTCTTGACAATAGCATTATCCCCCACCTTACGGTTAGGATCAAACATCCAGTCGTTGAACGCTTCAACCATATATCCCACTTCTACATTTTCATATAAACCTCCGTTTGTATTTGAGCCGGGATCTTCACTGTATTTATTCGCAAGCTCTGCAAAGGTTTCTTCGGTTTTCTTTCCGTCTTTCCACTCCCTGTATATTTTATCGGCACTTTCCTTTGCCTTTGCATCAGCATTATCATCCGTACCGATCTTTACAAGTATATGACGGATATTGCGTGTTTCCGATTCATCACGGTAAAGCGGTTTTGTGACGAGGATAACATTATAGGCACTGTTTTCATCTATGATTGTTACATCATTAGCCTTTCTGTTTTCGTCAAATACCCACTTATAGCTTTCAGTGCTGACATCATATGCAATCTTTTCATTCTTTGCCGATTCGATTGCAGCATCCACACCGGCATTAAAATCCTCCTCTGTCACCGATGATTCACTTGAAGTCGGCACCGATACATAAAGGGGATTGTCCCTCAGATATTTTTCAAGATACTCATTGAATTCCTTTTCATTCTTTGCACTCGCAAGTGCATCCGCGCTCTCCTTAGCGACATCCTTTGTCGGAACTGTGCTTGTTTCCTCCTCGGAATATGCAAAGCTGTACATAAGGAAATCCGCAACCTCATAACTTTCCTTGTTTTCCTTATACTGCTTTTCATAGTCCTCATCGGTATATTTAAAGCTCTTATACAGATAATTACTGTAATCCCTTGCAAGAACGGTCATTTTCTGTATTTCTTCAACTTCACTCTTTGTCACATTACCGCCGTATTCTCCCGCTATAAACTCGTCAAGAGTCATGCTGCTTTCAGCCGCAATTGATTCCATCTGCTCAAAGGTTGAGTCAAGCTGCTCAAGCTCGCTTTCGGAAAGCTCGAGTCCGTTTTTCTTGCCTTCCTCGGCAAACACCATTATCTGAGTTATATAATTCTTTGTGGTATCGTAAAAATAATCATACCATGTAATTTTTTCATCCTCGTTATAATACTGTTCCTTCAAATCCTTTGTTGTATCAAAGTACGATGTACCGTAGGAATTACAGAAATCCGACACCATATAGTTCATAAGATACTGCATTACATGATAATTAATTTCATAATTCTCCGATTTAACAACAGCAGCACCTTTGTATTTATCGTTTTCAGACTCGCTCTGTCCGCCGGCCGCAGATGCGGACGAATTATCATTTTTGTCTTTATCCTTATCGGATTGGTCACAGCCCGCCAGCGGTATAACCGCAAGTAACGCGGCAGCAGACAAAGACGCAATAATACGCCTTGTTGATGAAAAAAATTTATTCATTGCTTTTACTCTCCCAAAACAAATTTACGGAAATTATTTTTTTAATTCCGCAACGAATTATAAACCCGGACAGCTAACAACCCCGATTGGTTGTGAAATATTGGAGGATACTGACACAAACAAATCTGTCATTATTTATCCGAATTTACAAATTACCATTTTAATTATATCAGAACTTATAAAATTTTTCAATAATAAATTTTTTTACAACAAAAATTCCTCACGACTATTGACTTTTTTGTCTCATATTATAAAATAATATTATAATGATTTTTCCGGTCGGAGGGAAATATGGATAAAATACTGAATTTTAAAAGATACATATGCGGAAGGGAAGAATTTAACTTTTCAGAGCTGTACAGGCAGTGTACGGGCGGAAAAATAACCCTTCCTGTTAATGTTTTCCTTTTTGAACACAGAAAATACGGGAACATACTTATAAACACGGGATGCAGCCGATATATGAAAAAAAATCCTGCGGCATTCGCCGGGCTTTTGCTCAATCACAGAATATCATTCGGAAAAGATGACGAATTCTGCTCGCAATTTCTGAGCGAAGGCTTCGACCCCATTTGCATAAAAAAGGTTTTGCTTACACATTGCCTGCCGGAATGTTGCGGAGGACTTCCGATGCTGCCAAAATATGAGATTATTTCAAGTGCCCGGGTTCTCGCAACGCTCTTGCTTTCGGATCCTGCGGACGGTATAATGAAAAGCACTCTTCCACCGGGTAATATACAGAAAAATGCAGCCGGTATATATAACGGAAATATATTCCTCGGAAATTATTTTAAATGGATATTTGATGTTCTCGGTGACGGTTCGGTACTTGCGGTTGATATAAGCGGATATGTCTCCGCAATGGCAGGATACTATTTTACGGAGAAAAATCTTTTCATAGCTGCTGATGCATCCGTAAATGAAGAGGCAATAGAAAAAGGGCTGGTGCCATCGGATAAGCTCCTGAATAAAACCTCTTCTCCCGATGATTATATTTCGGTTCTTGCCACACTCAGACGTATGCACAAGGAACATCCCGAAATAAAAATCCTATTTTCACATTCCCTTGAGATATAAATAAGACTAGATAATGGTACATACTCTCATACAATATGCCCCTTATCGGACATGGCAACGGTGCCTGCCGAACAAGGGGCATATTATATTATATGGAGGTTTATATAAAAATCAAGGAATCAATCTTAATTTACCCAAAAAGGGAATTTCTTTTATCTTACCCGCACGTATATTCATTATACTTGTAACAACTACAAATACAGGTATGGCAAAAACAATAACTGCAACAATGATGCTTACTATCCAGCCGGCAATGCTTAGCTGATAGCCGCCATCATACGTATTTACCATAAATGCCGTATTTATTATATTTCCGAATAAAGAAAAAACAAACCCGAAAACAATCTCCATAAGGAGTGTCAACAGTCCTTGATTTGCATAAAACCTTGATGACTGTGAATTTCTGCACGCCACATACGGCACCCAGAAGGTTATACCAAGGGATGCAAGTATACACTGCGTTTTATGTGCCGCAAAATCCCGGGCATTATAGTTAGCCGTAAAATCTCTTGTATTCTGAAGTTCGGCAATAATCCCCTTCAGAGATTTCGGCAATTGCTTATTAGCCGTCCCCTCCTCGGGAACCTCTTTTTTCTCATACACAAAATTCTTTGAATCAAATACCGGCTTTGGCGGCTCCTGTTGTACCGACTCAGGCTGTTTTACAACTTCAGGTTCCGGCTGAGATCTGTTTTCCGTTTTTCGGGCTCTTTTTTGTTTTAAGGGTCGTTCCTGCGGCTGTTCATACTGCTGTTCCTGTGGCTGTTCATACTGTGGCTGATACTGCTGTACCTGCGGTTGTTCATATTGCTGTTGGTACTGCTGCACCTGCGGCTGTTCATATTGCTGTTGGTACTGCTGCACCTGCGGCTGTTCATATTGCTGTTGGTACTGCTGTTCCTGCGGCTGTTCATATTGCTGTTGGTACTGCTGTTCCTGCGGCTGTTCATATTGCTGTTGATACTGCTGCACCTGCGGCTGTTCATATTGCTGTTGGTACTGCTGTGCCTGCGGCTGTTCATATTGCTGTTGGTACTGCTGTGCCTGCGGCTGTTCATATTGCTGTTGGTACTGCTGTACCTGCGGCTGCTCATATTGCTGTTGATACTGCTGTACCTGCGGCTGTGCATATTGCTGTTGATACTGCTGTACCTGCGGCTGCTCATATTGCTGTTGGTACTGCTGTACCTGTGGCTGCTCATATTGTGGCTGATACTGCTGCACCTGTTGCTGCCCATATTGCTGTTGGTACTGCCGGGCATCAGGTCTGTACTGTTCTAAATATTGAGGATAATCCGCTGTCCCCGAATAACTGTCACCAAACGGATCATGGAACGAATCTGAAAATCCATCGGAAAATCCCTCCGTAAAATGCGGCTGTTCGTATTCCGGCTGTTCATACTGCTGACCTATAGGTCTTCCGTATTGATCATATTCTATATGTGGTTTTTCCGGCTCAGGTGCATTTAGATCCGGCATTACATACGGCTTAAATTCTCTGCAATTACAAGAGATACAGAACACCGCATTATCCTGAAGCGTGGCACCACAGTTAGCACAAATTTTCATATATCGAGCCTCCTGTACGATTATAACATAGGCGGCGCCGCAACAATATGTGACGAACGCTTTATATAAATTTTATATTCCGATAACAGCTTAATTATATTACACATTACCCAATAATGTCAATATCTACAGAAAATTTTGTTGAAAAAGTAGAAAATATTTTCTCGAGGATTGCAAAAAGCTCCGACCCGCATATGCAAGCCGGAGAAATTCGGACATATTCAAAACTATAAATTCCATATACCGCTGTATCCCGTTATAAAATTAGACCCGAAACAGATTTCATGAAATCCGTCAATTTCATAGGTATTCTCTTTAAGGTCATTTTTTATTGATTCGGATGTAACCACTCTGACAGGAACATCCTGCTCAATCGGAAGCTCGCTTTTATTCAATACCCTGAGAGCATAATCAACCATTGCATAAGCAGTCCACTCATAGCTCTGCGCAACGAGCATCTCAACACTTCCGTTCTCTGCCGCATCAAATGCAGAAACTCCCCCGCCTGTGGATATAATCGCAATATCCTTTCCCGATTGCTCCACACCGCTGATCGCATCACTTATCATGGATTCATCAAGCACAACAATATAATTAAGATTAGGATCCTTATCTATCGCCTGTTTGATTTTTGCCGAAAGTCCGTTCCCCACCTCAAGCGATGATCCGCTCAGGACAGTACAATAACCGGATGTAACATATTTTTTGAATTCATCTGCAAATCCGTTATATATCGAGGTCGAAAGCGTAGAATCCGAATTGTTAATAGCAAGAGCGTTGACCTTACCGCTTTTTTTAGTTATAGCCCAGTCGGCAAGCAGCTTACCGGCAAGCCTGTAATTTATCGGCAGAGTATAGTCAACATAATGATCCTTTTCATCCTTACCCATATTTCCAACAGACAATACCTTTACCCCGTTTGACTGTGTACGTTCTATATCAGTCGAAAGCTCATCCTTATTTATGTCACCGTACATAAGTACAATATCGCTGTTTTCTATCGCATTGCCAAGAGATTCACTATAGTAGGATACAGTACCGTCAGATTCATTACATATCCTCTTTGAAAAACCCGCCGTCTTAGCGGCAGTCTTGAATTGGTCACAAATCAGTGAAGTAAAGCTGTTGTTTGAATTATCGGGAACAAGCATTATTGATTTTCCTTTTGCAATTTCCTTTGCGTTGATGTTTTCCGCATCAAAAGTAAATTCGGGAACATCCTTATATGCGGATATGAAGCTGTTAAGCTCATTGAGCTGAGCCTTTGTTATCTCGGGTCTGGATTCCACGGTACTGATATCAACAACCTGTTCCTTGGATTCCTCCGATGATTCCTGAACAACCGATTCCTTTGATTCATCCTTCTCCGAAATACTGACACTACCCGTTCCGTCATCACAGCCTGCCGATACGAATGTCATCATTGCAACAGCAAAAGTCAAAATAAATAAACTAAGCCTTTTCATCTTTTCCTCCATAATTAATTCCTTTATTCTCTTAATACTCCACGTTTAATTATACTTCTAAGAACAATCACTGTCAACAAGTATTTTTGACGTATTTCATGCATTTCAAGCATATCTTTTTGTAAATTTATTCTCACCTTGTCAGGGGAACGTATATTATGTGTTCCGAATAAACATAACCCCGCAGGGAAACAATTAAAACATAGGTTCTAAAGATTTTGATTTATGAGGAGATATTATAATGAATTACAGAACAGACCTTGCACTTGAAGCACACGAAATCAGCGGCGGTGATATAAGCGGTGTAAAAATGGATATTGTATCCAAGGGAGTAATGAAAATAAGCAGACTGCAAATTCAGAACGATGCCGCGTCAAAAAAACTCGGAAAGCCAAAAGGACGATATATAACAGCAGAGGGACTGCCCCTTACAGATAATTTTCGTGACGTAAAGGAGCAGATTGAAGCTCTCTCCGATGAGATAAAGCCGCTGCTTCCGGAAAAAGGTACCATCCTTGTTGTCGGAATAGGCAATACCGAAATAACCCCCGATTCGTTAGGTCCGAAAAGTGCCGATTCCGTCCTTGCAACAAGACATATCAGCGGGGAAATAGCACGTTCCGCAGGTCTTGATAAACTTCGTCCTGTTGCGGTTCTTTCGCCGGGTGTACTCGGTCAGACGGGAATTGAGGTCGGTGAGCTTATAGTTTCACTCACCCAAAGTGTTGAAACCTCAGCCGTTATAGCTATAGACGCACTTGCCTCAAGGAGCCTGTCACATCTCGGCAAAACTATACAGATAAGCGACACCGGTATTTCCCCCGGCTCCGGCATCGGAAATAACAGACTCAGTCTTACAAAAAGCACTCTCGGAATACCCGTTATCGGAATAGGTATGCCTACCGTTGTCGATGGTATGACTCTTGCCCTCGATCTGTTGGGTGAAGCCAATGTCCGCAAAGACAGGCTGCCGGACGAATACAAGGGAAAAATGATTGTTACTCCGAGAGAAATAGATCTTCTGACCATGCGGGCTTCAAAGCTTATCGGTATGGCTGTCAACTGTGCTTTGCAGGACAAATACAGCTTTGAGGAGCTTGCTTCACTCGTATCATAATCGTAACAGACCCGTCATAAGCTTTATTACGGTAATCGTCATTCCTGCGGCGGGAGGTACTGATATGAAAATTAACAAAAAATTTATGCAAAAATCCGGTTTGATTGCAGTATCCGCTCTGCTTATCGGCTCAGCCGCATTCTGTACGGCAATAAGAATAATCAGGGCGGGCATCCCTGTTTCTGTTAATACCTTTGCGGCTGCAACCACCCTTCCCGCAGGAAACGGAAAATATAATATAATACAGACTCCTTCATCAACCGAATCAAAAAATACCGGTAAAACAAAAACTTCTTCTTCCGAATCATCAGAAGTTAAGGAAGAGGAAAGCAGCTCGACCGCAAAGGAGGTTGTCAAGGAAAATAACAAACAAACCTCATCACCGTCCTTTGACTCCTCAGCCGCTTCAAGTGAGGAGATAGAAAAATACGATAAGGAGCATGAGGGCGAGGAACAATTCCCCGTTCTTGAGTTCACCTCAACAGACGGAAACGTATCCTATAACGGTATTCAGGTGAAAAACTCATCATCATCCGATATCAATATAAAAAAGGAACTGGAATCCGAGCTTGGCTTTAAGATTGAAAAGTCAACCGAACCCCAGGTTCTCATATATCATACACACACAAGCGAAAGCTTTCTTGATTATGATACAGGTTACTATTATGAAAGCTTTTATCCGAGAAGTTCCGACAAAAGTAAAAATGTATGTGCTATAGGGGATGAAATAACAAAACAGCTCAATGCCGCCGGTATTGTCACCATACATGATACCACCGTCCATGATGATCCGAGCTACAACGGAGCATATGACAGAAGTATGGATACAATATATAAAAATCTCAAGAAATATCCATCCATCAAGGTAGTTCTCGATATACATCGTGACGGTATCGGCACCGATACGCAAAGATCAAAGCCTGTTTTTACCGTGAACGGAAAAAAAGCCGCTCAGATAATGATTTTAGCAGGCTACAACTATGACAACGATGAAGAATATAAAGACTGGGAATATAATCTCCGTTTTGCATTACAGATACAAAAAACAGCAGGAGAAATGTATCCCGACATGGTTCGACCGTTAAGCTTCGGGGATTTCATGTATAATATGAATGTAAATACAGGTTCTTTGCTTATCGAAGTCGGTGCAGATTCAAATACTGTCGAGGAGGTTCGCTATACAGGGTATCTTCTCGGAAATGTACTCAAAAAAGTACTTGATCCCGACAAAAAATACGGTAACAACGACAACTGAATAAGAAATGCTATAATAATGTGCTGAAAATTTCATTTACGGGTATTATTTTTCTGCGATTATGACAGTTTAATACGGAAAAAAATTCTGCTATAATAAAGAAAATGATTTAAATAACCATTGGCGGTGAAAATGATGAGAAAATTTAAAATGCTTCTTATAACTGTTATGCTCAGTGTTTCTGTGTTTTCGTTTTTCGGTATTTCATCCAATGCCGAAGAGAGCATACCGTCACAGGAGTCTTCGGAATATATCAGTATTCCCGAAGAACCCGAGTCATCCGTACCGGAGCCGTCATATGAACCCGAACCATCATATGAACCCGAACCATCACCCGAGCCGGAACCATCGTATGAAACCGAATCGTCACCCGAACCGGAACCGTCATATAACTCCGAGCCTCCACAGACCGTACCGGAGCCGTCATATGAACCCGAACCTTCATACGAACCCGGGCCGTCTTATGAATCCGAACCATCATACGAACCCGAGCCGTCTTATAACCCTGAGCCTTCATATGAACCCGAACCGTCTTACGAATCCGTTCCATCGTATGAACCGGAACCGTCATATGAGCCCATCGAAAGCAGTAATATTAATGTTATTGATCCCTTCGGAGGAATACTGGGAGCAAAATATATACTTCCTTCCGATAACCCGGGTTATCAGAAGCCTGAAAGCAGTGACAGAGATGAATCATCTGCTGCCGAAAGCTCGGAGGACGGGGATGCAGCGGCAATAATAGATACCGCAAGCAGACTTGATATCACTCCCATTCTTGAATATGACGAACACTCGGCGGCAATATCCTATAAGCATGAAAGCGATAATTCCTCATTTCTCATAGGAATGATTATCTGGTCTGTGATCGGCGTAATCGTTACCGCTGTTCTTATATTGATACTGAATTTCAAGGGTAACAATACCGAATTTGCATTCAGCAGAAAAAGGTATCATAAGGGTATGCATAATTCAACAAGAACCAACAAATATAATATATAATCCTCTGTGCAGTAAATATCGCCGCCTGTGATCAACCATTATCACGGGCGGCGAGTTTCATGCCTTTTCTTCTGTGTTTACAACTTCTATACCGAGATCATCAAGCTGCTGCTTATCGACATCCGCAGGCGCGTTCGTCATAGGCTCGCTTGCATTCTGTACCTTCGGGAATGCCACAACATCACGTAGTGTCGGAGCCTTGAGCATCTGCATAACCAGTCTGTCAAGTCCTATTCCCATTCCTCCGTGCGGCGGCGCTCCGTATTTGAATGCATCCATAAGGAATCCGAATTTACAATATGCCTCCTCATCGCTCATTCCGAGCATTTCAAACATCTTATTCTGCAATTCGGGATTAGTTATACGTATTGAGCCGCTTGAAAGCTCTGTTCCATTCAGAACCATATCATATGCCTTTGCATATACCTCTCCCTTATTTCCGTCAAGCTTATCTATACAATCGTCAGTCGGTGAGGTAAAGGGATGATGCATTGCTATCCATTCGCCGCTTTCCTTATCAAATTCAAAAAACGGGAATTTGACAACCCACAGGAAATTATATCCGTCTGCAATTATATTCAGCTTCTTTGCCGCCTCAAGACGAACTGCTCCGAGAGTTGCAAGAACCGTATTATTATCCGTATCTGCAACAATAAGCACAACATCGCCCTTTTCCGCTCCCGCTTTGGTGAGAATCAGATTCATTTCTTCCTCACTCATAAATTTGCCGAAGCTTGAAGCCGTTCCGTCATCCGTAAGTCTTATCCATGCAAGACCCTTTGCACCTATTCCCCTTACATATTCGGTAAGTCTGTCAATTTCCTTTCTTGTATAGGTCTTGACTGCGTTTTTAGCAGTAATTCCCCGAACGGAACCGCCGCCCTCAATGGCATTTTTAAATACTGCAAAGCCGCTTCCGGCAACCTCTGTGCTGATATCAAAAATTTCCATACCGAACCGTGTGTCGGGCTTATCGGAACCGAATCTTTCCATTACCTCATTGTATGTATATCTTGGGAACGGTGTCGGAACATCAATATCCAGAACTTCTTTAAACAGACGTTTAATATATCCCTCTCCTATTTCAAGAATATCCTCCATATCAACAAAGGACATTTCAAGGTCTATCTGTGTAAACTCGGGCTGTCTGTCCGCACGGAGATCCTCATCACGGAAGCATCTTGCTATCTGCATATATCTGTCAAAGCCTGCAACCATACAAAGCTGCTTATACATCTGCGGCGACTGCGGCAATGCATAGAAAGATCCTTTATGTATTCTTGACGGCACAAGGAAATCCCTTGCTCCCTCGGGGGTGGATTTTATAAGCATGGGTGTTTCTATTTCTATAAAGCCGTTTTCATCAAAATAATCTCTTGTCACCTTTGCAACCTTATGGCGGATAATAAGATTTTTCTGAAGCTCGGGTCTGCGGAGGTCAAGATATCTGTATTTCAGGCGGTTAAGCTCCGAAGTCTTGCAGTCATCAACTATTTCAAACGGAGGTGTTTCGCTCTCCCCGAGTATTCTCAGCTCCGTTACCTCAATTTCAATATCACCCGTGGGGATTTTTTTATTTTTGCTGCTTCTCTCCCTGACCTCGCCCACAGCCGCAAGAACATATTCGGAATGTACCATGGAAGCCTTTTCAAATACCTGCCTGTCGGTATTTTCATCAAAAGCGAGCTGAACAATGCCGGTTCTGTCCCTGAGCTCAATAAATATAAGATTTTGCCCGAGGTCACGAACGTGCTGAACCCAGCCGCATACCGTAACCGTTTTTCCGATATTTTCCGAACGCAGTTCACCGCAATAGCTGCTGCGTTTAAGTCCTGTCATAAATTCTGCCATTCCAATTACCCCTCTGTATCAAGTCCCAATTTTTCCATAAGACTGTCCTGTGCTCCGTTTACATAGAATGAAAAAAACGCCTCATAAAATCCGTCATCAAGCGGGACCTCTCTCTTTGCACCTGTAAACATATTCTTAACAATTGCCTTATTTGCCGAAAGCTCGTCATCGCCGATTACCATGCTGTATTTTGCACCGATTTTATCCGCGTATTTCATCTGCGGCTTAAGCTTTCTTCCGACTATATCTCCCTCGGCGATAAGTGAGGAATTACGCACACCCTCAACTATCGAAAATGCCTTAAGCTTTGCTTCCTCGCTCAGACCTACCACATACAGATCACAGGTAAGCGGCTTTTCAGCCTCTATTCCCTGCTTATCAAGAAGTATCAGAAGTCTTTCCATACCCATACCGAAGCCGAGCGACGGAGTATGCTGTCCGCCAAGCTCCTCAATAAGACCGTCATATCTTCCGCCGCCGCATACCGTTCCTATCTCATCGGCAACAAATTCAAATACTGTGCGTGTATAATAATCAAGACCTCTTACTATTGTCGGATTTACAACATATTTTATACCGGCAGCATCAAGGCAGCTTTTCACTCCGTCAAAATGCTCTTTGCAGTCGCCGCATATATAATCAAGCACCTTAGGCGCGCCCTTGGCAATCTCCGAACATTCCTCTTCCTTGCAGTCAAGTATTCTCATGGGATTACGTTCAAGCCTTGTTTTACAGGTGTCGCAAAGACGATCCCTGTTTGTTTGAAAATATTCCCTGAGTGCCTGATGATATTTCGGGCGGCAATTCGGGCAGCCTATGGAATTTATTTCAAGACTGATATTTTTTACCCCAAGTCGCTCAAAAATAGAATTGGCAGCACAAATAACCTCTGCGTCCGCATACGGTGACGGCGCTCCATATACTTCCATTCCGAACTGATGAAATTCTCTTTGTCTGCCGTAATTTTTCTTTTCATAGCGATAGCAGGCTGTAAGATAATATACCTTTATGGGATATCCGTCGTTATACAGACCGTGCTCAAGCATTGCCCTTGCCGCCCCCGCCGTACCCTCGGGCTTAAGAGAAAGAGAATCTCCGCCCTTTGTTGTAAAGGTGTACATTTCTTTCTGTACAATATCGGTCGTATCACCTACCGAGCGGTTAAAAAGCTCGGTATGCTCAAACACAGGAGTGCGTATTTCCTTAAAGCCGTAGGATTGAGCCTGACCTCTCATTATTTCTTCGACAAACTGCCATTTATAGCTGTCCTCGGGGAGAATATCCTCTGCTCCGTAGACCTTATTTGTAATAAGCTTCACATACATCTTCCTTTCAATTTTTCGTACTACTATATTATACATTATTATACCAAAAAATCAATGCCATGACGTTCCGTTTTATTGTATTTTATATCAAAAACTGCATAAAATCTTATAAGGGTACAAATATTACATACAGATAAGGAGGAAAGAATATTGACAGGCAGGCTTGACAAAATAAGAAAGCATATAACCCCT
>CANPXK010000063.1 GCA_947585965.1 uncultured Clostridia bacterium | reverse complement strand
CTTGACATAGAGGGAAAAGCAAAGGAGGAGGTATTCAATTCCTTTCATTCCAAATGGAGATACAATATACGTCTTGCCGGGCGTAAAGGTGTTGAATGTGACTACCACAACAGCAGTCTTGATGCATTTTATAATCTGATGAAAGAAACAGGAGAGCGTGACGGCTTCTGTATACGCTCGAAGGAATACTTCAAAGATATGCTTAATGCTTTTGGAGATAATGCAAGATTATATATGTGCTATACTCCGGAGGGAGAGGAAATTTCAGGAGCGCTTGCTATACGTTTCGGGGACAGAGTCAGCTACGTTTACGGATGCTCAACGTGCAGACACAGGGAATTTATGCCGAATTATCTTATGCAGTGGAATATGATAAGCTGGGCTGTGGAATCCGGCTGCAGGGTTTATGATTTTATGGGTATCCCGCATTGTCATGAGGAAAATCATCCTAATTACGGAGTATATCGTTTTAAAAAAGGTTTTAACGGAAAGGTGGTGAGATATGCGGGGGAGTTTGATTATATTTTTTCGAGGATGAAGCATTTTGAAATTTCATTTATGCTCAATATGCTCGGGTATAGAAAAATGTAACTGAAACAGGAAGAGGTAATTTAGATGAAAAACATTAAAGTGTTTGCGGGTATGATAATACTATCCGTGATAACGGGCGGTACTTTATCGGGAAAAAATTCCCGGAGGCAAAATACTTCGGAAAAGGAAAATATAGAGGTAAAGAGCAAATCGGAGAGTATAAATGCCGTAAATCATTATGAAATTGCGGAGTAATAATGTATAATTAGAAAATTACAGAAAAGAATACAACAGAGAGCAAGAGATTTTTAATCATGCTCTCTGTTTTTTCGGTTCAACTGTATAAAATGCCAAATTTGATACATTTTTTTGTGGATTCAGATAAAAATAAAATATATCTATAAAAAATTTTTAAAAATTATAAAAAATATAGTGACTTTTAACTATTTTTATGATATAATCATGATAGGTCTATATTTTTATAATTTCAGATAAAAAAGTAAAAATAAACTTATTTCATACAGTAGGGTGGTTCAATGATAGAGCAAGTCATAAATATTGATCGCATGGAGCAGGCGGTTGCCCTTTTCGGTACTTTTGATGAGAATATAAGACTTATTCAGAATGAGTATATGGTTTCTGTCGTATGCAGGGGTTCCGAACTTAAAATAAGCGGAGAACCGGAAAATGTTTCAAGGGCAGCAAAGGTTATAGAAAGTCTGTTAAGTCTTGTCAGCAGGGGAGAAGCACTCAGCGATCAGAATGTCCGTTACTGTATGTCGCTTGTCAATGAGGGAAATGAGGATAAGATTGATCGGCTTGCAGGGGATTGTATCTGCATAACCTCAAGGGGTAAGCCTGTTAAGCCGAAAACGCTCGGTCAAAAAAGATATTGTACGGCAATAAAGGAAAATACAATAACACTGGGTATAGGTCCCGCGGGAACAGGAAAGACCTATCTTGCCGTTGCAGTTGCGGTGACGGCATTCAGGGCAAGGGAAGTAAACAGGATAATACTGACAAGACCTGCCGTTGAAGCGGGGGAAAAGTTAGGTTTTCTGCCCGGGGATCTGCAAAGCAAGGTTGACCCGTATCTTCGGCCGCTGTATGATGCTCTTTTTGATATGCTCGGTGCCGAAACGTATCAGAAGTATGTCGAGAGGGGAAATATCGAGGTTGCACCGCTTGCATATATGAGGGGAAGAACGCTCGACGACAGCTTCATAATACTTGACGAAGCTCAGAATACAACACCCGAGCAGATGAAAATGTTTCTGACCCGTCTGGGATTCAATTCCAAAATGGTTATTACGGGAGATGTAACACAGATCGATTTACCGGGGGGAGTCCGTTCGGGACTTAAGGATGCCGTGCGTATACTGAGAAATATTGACGGCATAGAGAGTGTTTCCTTTAATGCATC
This sequence comes from uncultured Clostridia bacterium, assembly GCA_947585965.1. GTDB lineage: Bacteria > Bacillota > Clostridia > Oscillospirales > Acutalibacteraceae > UBA1213. The sequence goes on along the minus strand of CANPXK010000063.1, from coordinate 12,042 downwards.
GGATGTAGTCAGAAACAGGCTTGTGCAGGATATCATAAAGGCTTATGACAGAAATTCAAGCTCCGCAAATTCACGTTCATAAAAATATCTGGTTTATTGCAGCGGTGCTGAGAGGCGGATTAGAACAATTGATAAAAATTTAACATGAAAGGAAAGGTTGAAATGGATAAAATTAAAGTGATAATCAAGAATAAGCAAAAAGAGATTAAAATCCCTACCGGGCTGCGTATGCTGATAAGACGCTGCTGTAATGCAGTATTGAGGGAAGAGGAATTCAGCGGCTCTGTTGAGGTAAGTGTTACGCTTGTGAACAACACACAGATTAGGGAGCTTAATTCAATATACAGGAAAAAGGACAGCGTGACGGATGTGCTTTCATTTCCTATGGGCGAAAACGGAAAATATGATATTGACCCGGAAACAGGTGCAAAAATTCTCGGCGATATAGTTATTTCGATGGAAAAGGCAGTTGAGCAGGCAGAGCGTTTCGGACACAGTCTGCAGCGTGAGGTGGGATATCTTACAGCCCATTCAATGCTGCATCTTCTCGGATATGACCATGAAGACAACGGTCTGCAAAAGCTAAGGATGAGAGAAAAGGAAGAAAAGGTAATGACACTCCTCGGTCTGCCCGGTTCCTCCAGTTATGTTATAGAGGACGTGACCTGACGGTGATAGATTTCCTTAAAGGCTTCAGATATGCCTTTTCGGGCATAATACACTGCATAAAAAACGAGCGGAATATGAGAATACATATTGTGGCTGCACTGTATGTTCTTATGTTTGCACGTTTTTTTGCTTTTACAAGAACGGAATATGCGGTTCTTCTGCTGACAATAGGAGGAGTTATCTCAGCAGAAGCCATAAATACCGCAGTGGAAAATCTTGCGGATAAAATATCGAAAAAGCAAGATGCACTGATAAAGGCAGCAAAGGATGCAGCGGCAGGTGCCGTGCTTATTCTTGCAGTTTTTTCGGTATTGATAGCGATATTTCTTTTCGGTAATATTGGCGGCTTTATATCAATGTATAATTTCTATATATCTCATCCGCTTGATTTTGCGGTGTTGATTCTGATAACGATGATATCAATAATATTCATAGTAACGGCTCCGAAAAAGGGAAATAAGGTGAAAAAGGACGGAGGAAAATAAATGGAACATAATACGGCTTTCATAGCTATAGTGGGAAGACCGAATGTGGGAAAATCATCGCTGCTTAATTATATGCTCGGACAGAAGGTTGCAATAGTATCTTCAAAACCACAGACGACCAGAACAAGGATCACAGGAGTGCTGACGGAAGGAGACAGCCAGCTTGTATTCATAGATACCCCCGGACTACACAGACCAAGAAATAATCTTGATGAATATATGCTGCGTTCCGTAAATGAATCCGTTGCGGGAGTGGATGCAGCCTTGCTCGTTACGGAGGCAAATTCCGGAATTACCGAGGGAGAGAAAATGCTTGTCGGAAAATTCAGGGCAATCGGAATACCTGCCGTGCTCGCAATAAACAAGATAGATATGCTGCATGAGAAATCAGAGCTTGCACCGATTATTGCAGGATTTTCCGAACTTTACGATTTTTGTGCGGTCGTACCGTGTTCCGCACAGACCGGTGAGGGAGTGGAAACACTGAAAAACGAACTTCGTAAATTGGCTGAACCGGGAGAATTTATGTTTGAGGAAGATACCCTTACCGATCAGCCTGAAAGAGTGATTGCTGCCGAAATTATAAGGGAAAAACTTTTGCGGCTGCTCGATAAGGAAATACCGCACGGCACGGCTGTATTCGTGGAGCGAATGAAAGAAAGAGAGGATAAACCGATAATCGACATAGACGCTGTGGTTTTTTGCGAAAGAGACAGCCATAAGGGAATAATAATAGGAAAAGGCGGAGCAATGCTGAAAAAAATCGGCAGTTATGCACGACAGGATATGGAGAGGTTTTTCGGATGCAGGATAAATCTTAAGATATGGGTGAAGGTAAAGGAGGATTGGAGGAACAGAGAAAATATTCTGAGAAGCCTCGGCTACGATCGGAATGATTTTGAATAAAGTCACTAAAAAATGCCAATAATTTTTTGTGTTACAGGTTATAATAACAACATAGATATTTAGTAATACAGAAAAGGAGGCAGAAATATGGACGAGGGAAAAGCGTGGGATAACTTTATTGCATCAGGGAGCATAAAAGATTATCTTATCTACAGGGAAGCCAAGGCCTGTGTACCACAGGGCTTTTTCGATAAGAAAACGGAGGCGGAAAATGAGGCTGAAAACAGACGGTCTGATACTGACGGAGCAAACAATTAAAGAAAATGATAAGCTTGTCACAGTACTGACACGCACTAACGGCATTATACGCTGCTTTGTGAGAAATGCCAAGCTTCTGAAAGGGCGGCTGTGTACTGCTACACAGTCGCTTAGCTACTCAAATCTTATGATTTACCATACAAAGGATCGCTACATAATAGATGAAGCCGAGCCTATCGAGTTGTTTTATAACCTGCGGCTTGATCTCGAAAAATTCGCACTTGCGGAATATTTTTGCGAAATTGTACTTTATATGATACCCGAGGGAGTGGATTCCGCCCGGTTCCTTAGTCTTATCCTTAATTCTCTCTATCTTCTTTCAAAGGGCACAAGACCCGACCTTATGGTCAAGGCGGTATTTGAAATGCGTTTTTTGTCACTTTCCGGATATATGCCGGATCTTGTATGCTGTCGGGTATGTAACTGTTATGAATCGGATATTATGCATTTCCTCTATGACGAGGGAAAGCTTGTATGCGGAAAATGCTATATGGGAGGACAGGACTCGATAGCCCTTTCAAGGGGTGCGCTTACTGCCATGAGGACAGCGGTGCTTGCGGAACCGAAAAAGATTTTTTCCTTTTCCATATCGGACAATTCTCTTATGCAGTTTGCCGATTGTGCCGAAAAATATATGTTATTACATACCGAGCGTAATATGAACGCGCTTGATTTTTATAAAAAGATAAGGATACGGAATTAATATGAATAAATATCTCAAATCAATAGAATTTGACAAAATACTTGAAATGCTTGCAGGGCAGACCTCATCCGAGGATGCACATGAGCTTGCGCTGTCGCTTGAACCGTCAAGCGGACTTTATGAGGCTGAAATTCTTCTGAGAGAAACCTCGGATGCACACTCGCTTATCGGAAGATTCGGATCGCCCGGCTTCGGTGGTCTTCATAATATGAAAGGTGCTGCAAGGAGAGCCGAGGCGGGTGCAGTGCTTACAACACTTGAGCTTCTCAGGGTTGCGTCACTGCTTAAGGTAATACGCTCAACTGTTGAATGGAGAAGTAAGTGCGGGTCGGCGGAAACCGTACTTGATATGCGTTTTAATGCCCTCATGCCGAATAAATTTCTTGAAACGAAGATTATATCATGTATATTGTCCGAGGATGAAATAGACGATAATGCATCTGCGACACTTGCGGATATCCGCAGGAAGATTGCGGCGGTATCGGCAAGGATAAGGGAAAGGCTCGATAAGATAATTCATTCCGCTTCAATGCAGAAATACCTCCAGGACAGTATTGTAACAATGAGGGGCGGAAGATTTGTGATTCCGGTGAAATCGGAATTTCGCTCCAATATTCCCGGACTTGTACATGATACTTCCGCAAGCGGCTCTACCGTTTTTATCGAGCCGATGAGTGTAGTTGAAGCAAATAATGATATACGTGTGCTGCAATCTAAGGAAAAAGCAGAAATCGAGAGGATACTTGCCGAGCTTTCCGCCGAGGTTGGAGCCTATGCGGATAACATATCAAGAAGCTATGAAATACTTACGGAGCTTGATTTGATTTTTGCAAAGGCTAATCTTGCCTATTCAATGAAAGCCACCGTCCCCGAGCTTAACGATGAGGGAAGAATCTTACTTAAAAAAGCACGTCATCCTCTGATACCGAAGGAAAAGGTTGTTCCGACTGATATTGAGCTTGGAATAAACTTTGATACTCTTGTAATAACAGGACCGAATACGGGAGGAAAGACGGTCACACTGAAAACAGTCGGACTTTTATCCGTCATGGCTATGTGCGGCATGATGATACCGGCATATGATAACAGTGAAATTTCGGTATTTGACAAGGTTCTTTCGGATATAGGTGATGAACAGAGCATAGAGCAGTCATTATCAACATTTTCCGCACATATTACTAATATCGTAAGGATACTTTCCCTTGCGGATGAAAAAAGCCTTGTGCTTATAGATGAATTGGGAGCAGGTACGGATCCTGTTGAGGGTGCCGCACTTGCAGAGGCAATTCTTGAACAATTGAGAATACAGAAAGCGAAAATAATATCGACTACTCATTATGCGGAAATAAAAAGCTATGCATTGGAAACGGAGGGAGTTGAAAATGCCTGCTGTGAATTTGATGTCACAACTTTGAGCCCGACCTATAGGCTGCTTATAGGTATGCCCGGAAAATCAAATGCATTTTCGATTTCAGAAAGACTCGGAATCAATGAGAGTATTGTTAAAAGAGCAAGGGAACTTGTATCGACCGAAAATACGAAATTTGAAAGCGTTGTAACAAAGCTTGAAAAGAGCCGCAGTGAGCTGGAGGAAAAACTGAGTGAGGCGGAGGAGCTTAAAGCACAGGCACAACTCGAGCTTGAGAAAGCAAAGGAGATTGAAGAAAGAACACGCAGGGATCAGAAAAATGAAATAGAACTTGCACGTGCACAGGCTGAGAATATTATAGCAAAGGCGAGGGCTCAGGTATATGGGTTGCTTGATGAAATGGAGGCTATCCGCAGGAAAAAGGAAATTACAGCGGAGGAGAGAGCAAAGCTGCGGGCAGATATAAAAAATATGGAGAATGCCGCAGATCCTGTTGAAAAACGCAGCAATGAGGAATATGTGCTGCCCCGTCCGCTTGTTAAGGGAGACAGGGTTCTGATTTTTGATATCGACAAGGAGGGCACCGTTCTTGAAGTGGGGAAGGATAATGTGCTTGTACAGTCGGGAATCATAAAAACCCGTGTCCGCATGGACAATATAAGGCTCCTCAGACAGGAAAAGGTAAAGCTCCCGCAGAGAAGTGTTACACGTACAGTACGCCGTGACACAAGGAGTACGGCTGCAACGGAAATTGATGTCAGGGGAGAAACAGCACTTGATGCCATTGCCGATGTGGATATGGCAATAGATATGGCGGTTATGCAGGGGCTTCATCAGATAACGATAATCCACGGAAAGGGAACGGGAGTACTCCGCCGTGAGATACAAAAGCATCTTAAGACTCACCCGTCAATAAGAAGCTTCCGTCTCGGAGTTTTCGGTGAGGGAGAAGCCGGCGTTACGATTGCCGAATTGAAATAAACTTTGGATAAGGTGGAATGATATGTCAAAAAAGAAAAAGAAAACAATTGTAATCACTATATTTATACTTATTTTTGTCACGGCTGTCATTTTTATATGCAGATGTATATCCCTTGCCTTCACGGATAATATAAGTGACAAGTATACCCTGGATGAGGGTTATGACAATACATTTCTGAAATCCCTGTTAGTTGGTGCGGCATTCGGAAAGGAATTTGAAATAGGCGAAACTGAATTCAATACCTATATTAACAGAAAATATTGTATTGACCCCAACGATGGCGGCTCCGGCGCGGATCATATAATGATTTATTTCCATGATAAAGAGCCTGCTGAAATATACGCACATATTTTTATCAAAGGCTTTCAGTTTGCTGTACGTTCAAAGCTAAAGTTTTCTCTGGACGGCGAAACAAGTGTTTTATCAGCAAGACTTTTTGAAGCATATGTCGGGGAGCTTGCGATACCCGATAATATTCTGTCATACATTCTTTCAAAGGTATTTGAAAATAAGGAACATATAAGTGTAAACGGAACAACGATAAGCGTAACGGCGAAATACACATACAGCATAAAGGACTATGATATTGATCTTTATATCAAGGAATTTACACCTGCGGATGGTGAGGTGAGATGTAAAACCAACAGTCTGACAGGACAGGCACTGAAGGTGGTTGGAGAATACATTACCTCTGACGAGGGAAGGGAAGCTTTGTCCGGGATTTATAACAGTATAAAGGATAAGGTGGCTTCCTGGTTCGGGTAAGACAGATCCCACAGCGGATATTTATGTATCTGATTCGCTGTGGGCGGGATTATGCATATTTTCCGGTAGGGTCATTCGGGCAATATTAATATGAAACAACTGCGGACAATCCCCCGGATGTACGGTTCTGCCGAAACCGGGGGTGCGGGGGACATTGCAATAACAGCAAAATATCCTTGTTTATACTATATTTATACTTAATTTAAAAAAATATATAAATTTTTTATAAAAAAAGCTTGACAAACGGATTATTTTAGTGTATTATATAGATGTCGGCGGTAAGAAATATAAAACCGCATGATGTGTAATTGATTTGATTATAAGAGAATGTTCGGCTGTATTTACTTTCGATTATTTCTTTTCTTTCCTTTTTCCTTTTTTCTTTTTATTCCTTTTGACAAAAGACACAGGGTTTTCTCTGTGTCTTTTGCCTTTGTGTGCGGATGATAAATTAATACAAAAAGAGTTTTTTATAAATTCCCCTTTTGAAAATATCGGGTATATGTTATACTATAAATACGATTATACGAAATATGTTGGATAAACGGTGATAATTATGAATATCGCAATTTTTACGGAGGTTCTTGCACCTTATGTATGCGGAATTTCAAGCTATGTAGCTGTTCTCAGAAAAGGTCTGGAGTCCCTCGGACATAGGGTTATTATTGTAACCTCATCACTTCATACGGATAAATCCGTATTCAAGGACGGTGTTGTTCGTTGCCCGGCAAAAAAATCAATGAATAAATACGGATATCAATGTAAAAACATAAACGACAGATATGTGATGAAATTTCTTACTAAATTTTCTCCCGATGTCATACATATTCAAACGGATACAAAAATCGGATATATGGCGTTGAGTATAGCGGACAGACTGAGATGTCCCGTTGTGTTTTCGGTGCATGATTATTATCTTGACCGCTTTGCTTCCGACAGATCTGTCGCAACATGGAAAATCAAAACTATGTTTGAAAAAAAGCATTTCTGCGACATGATAGATAATGCTAACATTGTTGCTTCTTCCAATAAACGTGCGGCATCGTTTGTACGTGCTGCCGGACGGAACCGTAAGGTACGCCTTATACCCTCGGCAACGGACAGGAGTGTATTTAATTATAAAAATGCAAATGACAAAGCCGTAAGCAAGCTCAGGAAAAAGCTGAAACTTCCGCTGAATGCTGTTGTTGCCGTGTTTGCGGGGGATCTCAGCGTTGACAAGAATCTTGAATTTGTATTGAGCGCCTTCTCAAGGCATATAAAAAAGAGCGACAATATCCACCTTCTTATCGTAGGTGACGGAACCGAGCTTGAATATCTGAAGGATATGGCGGTAAGGTTTAAAATCAGGGATATGGTGCATTTTACGGGGACAGTCGCACATAATCTTATGCCGGCAATATATTCTGCCTGCGATATATATGTGTGTTCATCCGATGACGCTCTTATGTCTATGTCGTTTGTTGAAGCTATGTCCTGCGGATTGCCTGTCCTTGTAAAGGAGGATAAGGAAAAATTCGCATATAATATGATAAAGGACGGAGTAAACGGTTTTGTATGCAAAAACGAAGCAGGCTTTGCAAAATACCTTAAAAAACTTTCCGCATTCAAACCGGATGAAAAACGTCAGATGAGAAGAATAGTACGGCGCAGTATGCGTGATACCGATGCGGAATATATGGCTAAATGCACCGTCAAGGTATATGAACAGGCAATCAAGGCATTTAATATAAATGTGGATATTATAAAATAATCTCTGAGGATACGGTTTTTTTCAGATTACGGGGGTTTACGGCGTATATTTGCAGGTGATAAAAAACAGATTGTCGTTTTTGATAAAATATTTCAAAAAGCTCTTTAAAAATTTGGTTAAATAGGTTATAATGTTTATAATCGTAAACTATACAAAGGCAGGTGCAGTGATTTGGAAACTAAATTTTCAGTCAGCCTATCGAAAATAATAAAAGAACTGTCGCTTGACGTGGCATATATGCCTAATAACCCCGATGAAATACGGATTTTTTCAAAGGATATAACACGTCCCGGACTTGAGCTTACAGGATTTCTTGACTTTTTTGATAATTCGAGAATAATGCTTTTCGGAAATACCGAAAACAGCTATCTTAACCGTTTCAGCACGGAACAGAGGTATCATGTCATAGAAAGGCTTTTCTCGCTAAATCCTCCGGCAATAATCGTAACGAGGAGTATTGTACCATATGGTGAACTTATGTCGGCGGCGGAGAAGTGTAAAATACCCGTTCTCAGAACCTCGGAGCCTACATCGTCGATAACAGCCGAGCTTGTCAATTTTATGAACCTTGAGCTTGCTCCGAGAGTTACAAGGCACGGAGTGCTGGTTGAGGTATACGGTGAGGGTCTGCTTCTTGTGGGTGACAGCGGAGTCGGCAAGAGTGAAACGGCAATAGAGCTTATAAAACGTGGTCACCGTCTTATTGCGGACGATGCGGTTGAAATACGCAGGGTATCAAATACACAGCTTATAGGATCGGCTCCGGAAAATATACGTCATTTTATCGAGCTCAGGGGCATAGGTATAATTAATGCAAGAAGAATATTCGGTATGGGCTCGGTAAAGCTTTCACAAAAGATTGATATGGTAATAAATCTTGAGCTTTGGGATAACAAAAAGGTCTATGATCGTATGGGTATGAGCAGTGAAATGACCGAGATACTCAATAATCAGATTCCGATCGTTACGATACCCGTAAAGCCCGGACGTAATCTGGCGGTTATAATTGAGGTTGCGGCTATGAATAACCGTCAGAGAAAAATGGGATATAATGCCGCAAGAGAACTGTTTGCCGCACTTGGTTTGGAATATCCCGAGGAAGAGGACGATACGGGAGATGTCAAGACTATTGATTTCTGATAGCTCATGCCGGATAATATACAACATATGCGGGTCCGGAATATATAATTAGGAGAATGTATTATGATAACCGATGAATTTATAAAATCAATACAGAGTGAATCCGTTATAATAAAAAGGGATGAGCCGATGTATCTGCATACGAGTTTTCGTATAGGAGGAAATGCGGAATGCTTTTGTGAGGTCAGAAGCATAGATGCACTCAGAAATGTTGTTTCAGCCTGCAAAGGTTTTGGCGTTCCGTATTTTGTAATCGGACTCGGTTCAAATTTGCTTGTTTCCGATGAGGGAATAGGCGGAGTTGTGATAAAGCTTGGAGGAGATTTTGACGAGGTTGAAGTAACTGATAACAATACTCTGCGGTGCGGTGCGGGTATAAGTCTTGCCGGTGTATGTATCTGTGCAAAAAATAATAACCTCGGAGGAATGGAATTTGCATGGGGTATCCCCGGGTCAATGGGAGGTGCGGTATATATGAATGCCGGAGCCTACGGCGGGGAGATGAAGGATATCGTTGTATCTTCAAGGTATCTTGACGGTGACGGAAATATAAGGGAAATATCGGGAGAAGAGCATAAATTCTCGTACAGGAACAGTTTCTATACGGACAAGGATTGTATAATTCTTGATGTGACGCTTAAGCTTAATCCGAAAAATAAAAATGAGATATTTTATCTTATGCAGGATACAATGGAGAGGCGCAAGGCAAAGCAGCCGCTTAACCGTCCGAGTGCGGGGAGCGTATTCAAGCGGCCCGAGGGTTATTATGCCGCGGCACTGATTGAGCAGTGCGGTCTTAAAGGTTTATCAGTGGGGGATGCACAGGTAAGCGAAAAGCATTCCGGGTTTATTGTCAATAACGGAAGCGCATCGGCAAAGGATGTTCTTGAGCTTATCGAAAAGGTGAAAAATGTTGTGAGAGAGAAAACGGGTGTAGAACTTCAATGTGAGATAAAATATATCGGATGACGGTATAGATAATAAAAAAGGGATATCATACGAAAACGGGAAACTGACGGCAGGAATACAGGTGACAGTACAGATGGAATTTATAATTATTACCGGATTGTCGGGAGCGGGAAAATCAGTCGCTATGAAAAATATGGAGGATATAGGATTTTATTGTGTTGATAATATACCTCCGGTATTGGTGCCGACATTTTATGAGCTTTGCGAAAAATCCACGGACGAGCATATGAAAAAAATAGCGGTTGTTACCGATATAAGGGCAGGGGATGTATTCGATGATCTTTTTGATTCCCTTGCAAAGCTCAGGGCGGTACATAAGAAGTATAAAATATTGTTTCTTGACGCAAGGGATGATGTATTGCTGAGACGTTTTAAGGAAACAAGACGCAAGCATCCGCTGAGTGATAATTCGGCTACAACGGAGCTTGCCGTAGCACTTGAACGCGAGCTTCTTATGCCGGTTAAAGCCCGTGCGGATTATGTGATAGACACATCTCTGTTGTCGCCTACACAGCTCAAGGAAAGGATAACCTCGTTATTTCTGGGGAATATATCCTTGGGACTTACGGTGACCTGTATGTCCTTCGGTTTTAAATACGGGCTTCCGGCGGAGGCGGATCTTGTTTTTGATGTGCGTTGTCTGCCTAATCCGTTTTATATTCCCGAGCTTAAGGAGCATACGGGACTTGAAGCCTGCGTGTATGATTATGTTATGCAGTTTGAGCAGTCGGGCGGTTTTGCTGAGAGGATGATTGATCTTGTTGATTATTCCCTGCCGTTATATCTGAGCGAGGGAAAAAGTCAGCTTGTTATAGGTATAGGCTGCACAGGGGGAAAGCACCGCTCGGTAACGCTTACAAGGGTTTTGTATAATCATATACTTGAAACGGGACAGAGGGCTATTGTACATCATAGAGATATAAATAAAAACTGAAGGTGATATAAATGTCATTTTCAAAGGAAACGAAAAGGGAACTATGTTCTTCGGAAATATGTGATGATAAGGCAAAAAATTCTCTTGCATACGGTATGGCATTGTTTTCAAAATTCTTTTCTCCCAAAGCGATCGGATTTACAACGGGCTGCAAGGCTGTTGCTGTTTTATATTCCGAAACAATATCATCGCTTACTTCAGCTATTGTTGATATATCCTGCACATTGACAAAACGCCGAGAGGAAAAGGATATATATACACTGAGTGTACCGGACAGCGGGGATTGCGGACGAATGTTTGATTATTTCGGTCATGCGGATAACGTTCCGAGTCTGCGGATAAATCGTGCGAATATTGAAAGTGAGGAATATATCCCCTATTTTCTCAGGGGGGTATTTCTTGTATGCGGAAATGTCACCGACCCCGAAAAGGATTATCATATGGAGTTTGTTGTGCCGCATATGAATCTTGCCAATGATCTGAGCAGGCTTATGAGTGAGATTGATATTATGAAGGGCGAGCCTAATGTTGTAAGGAGAAAGGGAAGCTATGTTGTGTATATCAAGGAAGGCGACCTTATCGCCGATATGCTTGCCTATATCGGAGCACCGATGGCTTCTCTTGACTTGATACAGCAACAGATATACAAATCGGTGAGAAATAAGGTGAACAGGCAGATAAACTCGGAAACCGCAAACAGCAATAAGACGGCGGCTGCATCTGCAAAGCAGCTCAAAGCAATAGGTATAATCAAGGAGAGTCGCGGACTCGGGTATTTATCGGATGAGCTAAGGGAGCTTGCGGAGCTTCGGGAGGAATACCCGGAATATAATCTTCGTGAGCTCGGCGAGGCACTCAGTACACCGATAAGTCGTTCCGGTGTAAATCACAGACTGATGAAAATTATGGAAATTGCACAGGAACTCAGTGAAACAGAAAATTAAAGAATTGGTATAAAAATTTACCCGTTTGTCTTTTTATTTCTAAGACAGACGGGTATCCTTTGTTATACGACCTTTACTTTTTTCTGACTAACTATTTTCATTAATGCAGTTGTAGAAGCAATTATTACAAATGCACTTATCCATTGCGATGTTGATATTCCGAAA
>CANPXK010000062.1 GCA_947585965.1 uncultured Clostridia bacterium | reverse complement strand
CCAAAGGTAGAAAAGCATACGGATGTACCCGTAAGTGACGGAACAATCAGCACTGCCGCACCTATTGAGGGCGGCGATACATGGACGTGCCCCAATTGCGGTAAGGTTATGCCTAAGTATGTAGGTACTTGCGGCTGCGGGGAACCTCAGCCTTTCAACTTTGACACACCTCCCGCACTACAGCCGACTCCTGTTGCTCCTGTTGAGGAACCGAAGCCTGAGAAAAAGAGTATATTCGGCAGTAAGCCAAAGGTAGAAAAGCATACGGATGTACCCGTAAGTGACGGAACAATCAGCACTGCCGCACCTATTGAGGGCGGCGACACATGGACGTGCCCCAATTGCGGTAAGGTTATGCCTAAGTATGTAGGTACTTGCGGCTGCGGGGAACCTCAGCCCTTTAATTTAAATGATGTAAATGCTTCTCCCCAATACAAGAAGCGCAGAAGTGTTACCGATATATCATCCTCTTACGTTAAATCGAATAATGATGACGGGGAAAGCTATGAATACGACAGCAGACTGAACGATGAATCGGAATTTTATCTTTCGGCTCCGTCTATTGAGTCATACAGTCCGCAAACATCAAATAATAAAAATCATTCAAACATAAAAACCGTAAATGCGGATGTATCGGTTGAGAAACCGTTTGGTAAGAAAAACGGAGTTCATGCGGAAAATAACAATAACCCGCCCGAACCACAGATGGGGCGTGCCGGTTCATCTGCGGAAAATAAAGGCAATTCGTATGTGACAGGATTTAATTCTGATAATGTACCTCCTCCCGCTCCGATGCGTTTCAGTGATATTCCTCCGGCAAAAGCTGATGATGGGGACATACCCGGATACGATTTTAATAATGTACCTCCTCCCGCTCCGATGAGATACTCCGATATTGCGGAGGGTTCTCAGGCTGATGAAACTGCACAAAGTAAAGTAAGCTCGAATACATGGACTTGTCCGAATTGCGGAAGGGTTATGCCCAGATATGTCGGCACCTGTGGCTGTGGGACACCTCAGCCGTTTGATTCCTGATGTAAAGAGGATACTACGGACACTGTTTAGCTTCTATCGGATTTCAGCAACCATGCGGTACGGAAATTCGTGATATAAAGTAAAAATAAATTATCGGGTCGCTCAACTTCACAGAGCGACCCTTATTTAATTACACTGTGCAGACCTTAAAGCTTTTTTGTATAAAATCAGTATCCGTCAGGAGCGGTAATTGATTTAAAGAATAATATTTATGCGGTATATACGGATAATTATTTTGATTCCGAAACAGTAATTTTGTCAAATGCCGTACCCGCCTGACGATTTACTATGTCCTTTATGGCTATTGCCGACGCGTCATCAAGCTTCCCTCCATATACAAGTACATTACAGCTGTTGTTATTGATTGAAACAAATGCATCCTCAAAACCCTTGGACTTGATTTCACTCTCTATATCACTCTGTGCCTTTATATTACTCGCAAGCTCCTCCGCCGCCGCAACGGCTTCCTTTTTGGCATTTTCGCTTGAAGAGGCTGCTTCTATTATATCGGACAGAGTTTCCACCGCCTTTGCATCACTTTGCGAACGTTTGGTTCTTTCGTCTGCAAAATGACCGCTGATATCCGCATCCTCCGCTGCTGCAGGCTTAGTCTTATCTGTGGTCTTACTGCTTTCTTCGTTCTTACTTTCCGATTTTGAAGATCCGGATGATGTAACCTCGGTGTTTACATATGTCGTCTGCCCGAGTTGCTTTGTTGAGCTTTCCTCAGTCCCTGCAACAGCTGCGGGATCATTTCCCGAAAACTGCCAATTAAGATATACTGCCGCTCCGAGAGCAACAACCAATGCCGCAATAACAAGCTGTCTTTTTCCGAATGTCATTATAAAAGCCCCCTGTTTATTTTTATTGTATTCAACTTAATTTGCTTACACAAATATGTGTTTCGGATATATCAAGTGCCGCCGATACCGCATCAATTATCCTTTCCTTTGTGGAATCATCATCCCCGCCCTCACATACAACAAGCACACCCTTTATCTGCGGCATGAGCTGACCTATAGTAAGTGCCTTTTCCGAGCCGTCATTCTGACGTATAACTATACAGGATTTCTTCTCGGTATTTTGTTTATCCGCATCCTCATTTTCACCGTTTTTTCTGGAAGTTTCCCTGCCGTTGACATCCACATCCGTTGCATATACATTTCTTACGGTTCCTTCAAGTGTTACCATTACTTTTGTCTTCCCTACTCCGTCCATACTTGCAAGCATATTTCCAAGCTCCTCACTTATAGAGCTTCTGTAGCTTTCAAGCTCTGTTGAGGTCGGAGTACTATCCTCCTGATTTTCATCCGTATCGGTAACTGAAGCTGTATCCGGGTTGATATAGGAAGATATAAAAATAAGGAAAATCCCGACAAGCCCCAGTATAACTATTATCCCGAGTGCCCTCTCGTTTCCTGTTATCGCGGAAATAATACCTTTCGGTTTTTTTTCCTTTTTTATATCCTCATTTTCCGTATTTTTATCGTTCATAACACTACCTCTTAATGTCCGTTGATTGTGTTTCTGATAATATATTATGCGGTGGGGTATATATTAATGCTTAATATATACTCACACTGCATTCTATACCCAGCTTATTGCGGATAAGCTCTTCTGCGGCAGATACCATCTCCGCATCTTCGCTCTGTAGGGTAATGGCCGCCTGTATCGACTCTATACTCTGCTTTTCATCAATGTTTATTGTTATGAGGGTTACAACGGGCTTTATATCATTCTCGGCAAGAGTTTTCTCTACAAGCTGTTGTATACGGGTTTTTAATATTTTTATCTCGGTTTCTTTAATCTGATAATCATCCTCCTCATATTCGTACTCCGGAGCAATATCCATGCTGCCGATTTGCGTAACAATATTAATCAGAGGTGCAATTATTACACAAAGCATAAATAAACCGAGGACGAACCTTACCGTTTTTTCAAGACTTGAATTACCCGTAAGTATTTCGACAATGCAGGCAATAACCGAACAAACGGTCACAGCCGTTGCCCATGAATATACACCCTCCATATTTTCCCTCCGAATTATTTTATTTTCCGACCATCAGGATTATAACCGTGGAAATTATGAATATCGTAAGTATGCAGAGAAGTATCGCCGTAAGCATTGAGGTAACGGTTGTGATTGTTCCGTATACACTTTTCATCCGTGCAAGACCGAGAATATCGGAAACGGATGATAAAAGAAAAAGTGAAAACTGCCATAATACACATTCGATAAGTATAGGGAGAAATATGCAGGCAGATGCAATTATAACAAAAACTCCCGCACCGGATTTCAGAAGCTCAAGACTTCCGCTGAACGCTGTCAATGTTTCACTCAGTACCCCTCCGACAACGGGGACAAACGAGCTTACAGTAAACCTGAGAGCTCTTTTGCTTACATTGTCGAGCGATGCGGATACGAATGTCTGTGCCGACAGCACCGTCACAAACAGACTCATAATCAGAGTAAGCACCCACTTGGCACATTTATGCAGCATTGCGCATAATGAGGAGAGATTAAGCTTCGGTGAAAGTGATGATGTCACCGACAGAGCAAGAAATACATTCATTATCGGAGCAATAAGCTTGGAGGAAAGCTGTGTTATGAGCTGTCCTGCACCCATAAGCATTGTATAGTATGAGCCGGCACTGATTTCATGTCCCGAGGTCGCCATAAGTCCGGTCATTATAGGGACATAAAGCAGTATAAAGCCCGAGGCACCGTTTATTATTTCTACAGCTCTTGATATCATTCTGCACATCGGAACGACTATCGCCGTGCATATGCAAAGTGCTCCGACCGCTGAACTTATACCCTCAAGTGTTTTATCTCCGACGGTTATATCTGTTCCTTCGACAAGTGAGCAGATAAGCATAATACCAAGGCAGAGCGCGAGTGTTCCGAGGGGACCCGAGGACTTTTCACCTATTAATTCGACAGCCTGCTTAAATATTCCTACCGACCTCAGAGCATCCGTACTTTCATAATCAAATGCATTTATTCCCATATCCGAAAGCATTTTTTTGGTTTCTTCGGGAAGTGATGAGTATAACCTGTCCGCACCGGAGGCAATTAACTGTTCATCATATATTTCGGTAATATCTTCGCCCGAGTCATCCTTGCGCTCCTCCGCGGCATTTACGGGTATGCTGATAAAACAGACGGACAGTGTCAGAAATATCAGAATTATTATTCTTTTTTTCATTTTTATCCCTCTTACTGCAACAGTGCTGTTGCAGTTGTCAGTATTTTTTCAAACAGCGGTAATGATATCAGCACAATAGTAAGCTTTGCCCCTAACTCCACACGGGAGGCGAGGGATTGTTGTCCGGTATCACGGCAGCAATCCGCCGTAAAACGGCAAACTGCACATATTCCCGTGGTTTTTATAAGTATCATCCCGTAATCCGAGCTTATCCCCGCACTTTCCGTAAGCTTGTTTATTTCATTTATGAAAGGAGAAATCTGAAAAAGCACGGATAAAAAAATCATTGCTCCTCCGGCTATTGCAATTACGGCAGAGGTTTCGGGGGAATATTTTTTAAGTCCTACAGCCGCCAGTGAAGCAACAATTGCTACCCCGCATATGGACAGTATATCCATCAGAATCCGAACAGTGTCTCTATCGTGGTGAAAAGATCGGATATCTGCTCGACAAGCATAAGGAGCACCACAATAAGACCCGCAAGTGTTGTCATCATTGCCTGTTCCTCCCTCCCCGAACGGGAAAGAACAAGGCTAAGCACTGCCACAATTATTCCTATAGCGGCAATCTTAAAAATAAAATCCACATTCATTTTTATCTCCTACCTAATCTCATTAATTCTGATTTATCGGACTTTCCCCCTGATTTTATATCAGATAATAACAGCGGCAGCCATTGCCCCGCAAAATGTTCCGACCACACGATAGAGCCGCTTTTTCGTATTGGTTTCGGGCTGCAGTTCCGAAAGCCTTTGCTCAGCCATAGTTCTGTGCAGTTTTATCTTTCCTATTTCTTCATCAGCTCCCAGCGAACCGAAACCCTCGGAAAAGGAGCAAATCATATTGATATCGGCGGAGGATATTATTTTCTGTGAGCATAGCTCTTTGGCTGAGCCGCACCATGATGATGTAAAATCCTTTCCCCTCTTCATGCCGTCAAGACATGATGATATCATGGGCGACATAAGCGGTACTGAATTTATACCCTTAAGTATTTCTATTATATCGGCATTACAATAGCTTATCATTGTTTCTGTCTGTGTAAGAAAAATAATATACTGCCTTATAAACTCCGTCTGCTGCTCAATTCTCCTTGCGGCATAAAGACCGCTCAGAGCGCCGCAGGAAATAAGTATAATTCCCCCGATAATTTTTAAGCCTGTCATATTCCCGCCTCCGTCAGATCTATTACCTCTGAGCATATACCGGGTTTATCCGATGAGCCGAGAAATATAAGTGTTTTAAATGCATCCGTTTCAATAAGTTTTCGTGCCTGCTTCCTTTGCATAAGCGACTTATAATCCTGTGCATGGATCGTTGCTATAATATATGCTCCGGCATTTGCTCCCTGTGCCACCGCCATTGCATCCTCCTGTGTTCCGACCTCATCGCATATTATCACTTGCGGTGAAAGTGAGCGTATTGCCTGCATTATCCCCTCACCCTTAGGATATCCCCTGAGAATATCACACAGACCGAGGTCTATTTCGTTGTCATCCCGATAACCTCCGGAAAGCTCCCCCCTTTCGTCTATTACGCAGGTCCTCATTATCCTGCTGCCATGTCCCTGTGATAACCTGTAGGCTATATCACGAAGGAGCGTTGTCTTTCCTGTTGAGGGTGCTCCCGCAATAAGCACCCCTCCGCAAACAGGCGTTATATTTTTCATGATTTCCGCCGCCGCACCGAATATCTGTCTTGATATCCTGATATTCAGCGAGGTTATATCGGTCACTGTGCTTACTTCCCCGTTTTTTATTTCCGCTGTTCCGCAAAGTCCTATTCTGTGTCCTCCCCTGACGGTTATATAACCGTTTTTTATTTCATTTTGTCGGCTGTATATTGAATAGGAACAAAGCTGCCTGAAGGTATCGAAAATATTCCGCTGTGTACATATAAAACCGCGCTCGGGGGTATAAACTATTCCGCCGTCCTTACATACAAAGAGTGTGTCGGTGCCATCGCTTAAAGCGACAGGCTTCCCCGACCGGAGTCTTATTTCCTGTATCGCCTGTTTTTTTATGTCGGATATCCTCATAAGTACTGCGGAAATCTCACCGCATAGCATTTGTGCCGCCGTATCAAAACATTCTGTTCTGTTTTTCATTTACTTCTTCTCCTTGCTGTTAGTCGTTCGCTCTGATATTTAATCTATATTTACCGGACGTCCGGTTTATTCCGAAGTAAAAAATTATCATATACAGAAAAACACCACGATGAAAAAAAATCGGGCAGCCTTTTACGGTCACCCGATTTCCCCCGCAGGAAACATTTGCCTGCATATTATTCACTTTTTCTTTTCCAGGTTTTTTTTGCCATCTGTTGAACTTTGTCGTCAGCATCAGATGCAGCACAGAACAACGCCATACATATTACTCCGATCACTGCGCCGATTGCCATTCCTATAAACAGTTCTGCCATTTTTGCACCCCTCATTTTCATGGTTGGGTATATTTAATATATATGCAGAAAAAACAGATATTATTCTTTTATTTTTATCATTCGTATTCCGATCTGTCAGCCTGTCCGAACACATCCACCGGCACTCCGAGCAGACTCATGATCTCAACATATCCGTCATATACCTCATCTCTCGAAAAACCGCCCGCCTCAAGCTCATCATCACTCATTCGGTTAAGCCTGCGGTAAAAATCCGAGGCAAGCTCTATATATTTATCGGAATATTCCATATTATCAAACAGGAGATCCTCCGCCTGACCTATTTCACCGTCTTTAACAAGCGCGCACAGCTCCAAGTATGTTTTATCCGTTGATGTCAGTGAATCCGTATCTTCAATATTTCCTATTATTTCATAATTAATATCTTCCTCGTTTTTCTTGAATACGACATTAGCAATAAACCTTGTCATCATTTCTATCTGCCGCATCATCCAATCGTCCTGAAATCCCATAATTTACCTCCGATAACTATACCTTATTTTTTCGTTTTGAAATTATCTCATATTTCAACTGATTCCTGCAATTACACCCGTAGAAAAGGCTGCCTGTAAATTAAAGCCTCCCGTATAGCAGTCAACATCTATTACCTCTCCTGCAAAATATAAACCGCTTACAAGTTTAGACTCCATAGTTTTAGGATTTATCTCCTTTACATTCACTCCGCCCGAGGTTATAATTGCCTCATCTATCGGTCTGAACCCTGTTACCGTTCTTGTCATACATTTCAAAAGAGTAAGTATTTGTTTTCTTTCGGTCTTTGTTATATCACCGCAACGCTTATCCGCCGGAATTTCCGAAAGCTTTACAAAATCCTCAATAAGTGCTTTCGGCATAAGCTTTGCAAGAAATTCAACATAAACTCCGCTACTTACTGCCGTAAGCTCACGGATAAGCCGCCCATCCAATTTCTGCTCCGACAACGCAGGTTTAAGGTCAATTTCTACCTTATACCTTTCTGTTTCCATATTTTTCATATGTGCGGATGCACTTCTTATTATTGCGCCGGAAAGCCCGTATCGCTTCAGCTCAAGCTCGCCGAAATCCGTATATATGACATTATTTTTCCTTGTATCAATAACCCTTACAGAAACATTTTTAAGCAGAAGTCCGTCTGCATCATAACCGAAATGCTCCCTTGTTTCCACCGGTACGAGTGACGGGCGCAGGGGCATCACGGTATGTCCGGCTTTCTCGGCAAAACGGTAGCCGTCACCGGTCGAGCCGGTAAGAGGATAGGATTTTCCCCCGGTCGCTATTACTAGCTTATCACATTCTGTTATATCCCCGTTTGTAAGTTTGACCCCCGTGACCGCTCCACCGTTTATAACTATATCCCCGACGCATTCATGTATTATTTTACAGCCCTCTTTTTTTGCTTTTTTCCTTAAGGTATCAACTATATCCGCCGCCTTATCCGAAACAGGAAAAACACGACCCCCACGCTCGGTTTTGAGCGGACAGCCGTTCTCCTCAAAAAAATTTATTGTGTCCTGCGGTGAAAAAGTACTTAATGCACTGTATAAAAATTTTCCGTTTGTCGGAGTATTTGCCACAACCGTTTTAATGTCGCAGTTGTTTGTAACATTACATCTTCCCTTTCCGGTTATATAAAGCTTTCTTCCGATTTTCGGATTTTTTTCAATAATAACGGTTTCACTTCCCGATGCTGCCGAGAAAATACCCGACATCATCCCTGCTGCTCCGCCTCCGATTATTATTGTTTTGGTCGCTGTCAAGTTTTCTCCTCCTCGCTTTTATTGCGATATACATCATATTCCTCCCATATGGATTCGAGTCTTCCGAATGTATTTTCAACCTCGGTTCCAAGCTCAAGCACGGTAGCTACAATCAGAGCATTAATAAGACTGAGAGGTGCGACAAGCGAATCAACCACCGAAGCCATGTCGCTCTTTGCTATCAGCACATAATCCGACAGACTGCACAACGGACTCGTCATGCTGTCTGTAATGGCGATAACCTTTGCACCCCGCCTATGAGCAAAGGTCATCGCCTTTACAGCCGCGTTTGAATATCTCGGGAAGCTTATTCCGATTATTACATCGTTTTCATCAATTCTGAACAGCTTTTCATATATTTCCGTTTCCCCATAATTGCTGATTACCTTTACATTTTCAAAAATCAGGGAATAATAATATCCCAGAAATGATGCAAGAGCCGCGGCACTTCTCACGGCAAATATATAAATCGTCCTTGCCCTCGCAATGGAGCTTACAGCCTTGGCAAAATCTTCTTTTGAGGTTTCTTCTATTGTTTTACGGATTTTTTCCGTATCCTTATTCAAAACATTTGAAATTATATCTGATGTACCTATACGGCTTTTCGTCACCTCTATACGCTGCACCGAGGTAAGTTTATCACGTATCATCTCCTGCATTGCCTTCTGCATTTTAGGATATCCGTCATATCCCAGTTCCGTTGCAAAACGCACCACTGTGGATTCGCTCACCCCGACAGTGTTTCCAAGCTTTGACGCTGTCATAAATGCCGCCTTGTCATAATGCTCGGTTATAAAATTCGCTATCAGCTTCTGTCCTTTTGAAAAGCCTGACATCCTGTCATTAATTTGTGTTAAAAGGTTCATATTATTCCCTTCTTTGATTTAAAATACAGATACCAGTACCGAAAATACCCCAACCACCATAAGAATGCAGAGCACAAGTGCCGTTATCCTTATTATCAGTTTACGCCTTTTAAACATTACAAACATCTCCATATTTCCAAAGTTATTTTCATAATTCAATCTTATACCAACTTTGCACAAAATGCAAGTATACAGCAAAAATATTTTTATTTTTATACTCCTTAATATTCCGATGACGTTCATCAAAGGCAACTTCCGTACAGTTTCAACGGCTCTCTCTTCTAAGCATCACTTTTAAATTAATCGGAAAGAATATTGACAAATTGTACGATTTGAGCGATAATATAAGAGTATAATAGAATAAATGATTGTACTAAATCAAAAAGGAGGAAGGATTATGGGCTACACTATTGCTCAGAAAATCATTAAGGCTCATTTGCTCAGCGGAGAAATGACTGTAGGCAGTGAGGTAGGTCTGAAAATTGACCAGACCCTGACACAGGACGCAACCGGAACCATGGCTTATCTTGAATTTGAGGCTATCGGTGTTCCGAGAGTTAAAACAGAAAAGAGCGTCGCTTATATCGACCATAATACACTTCAAACAGGTTTTGAAAATGCGGACGACCATCGTTTCATTCAGTCAGTCTGCAAAAAACACGGAATCTATTTTTCAAGACCCGGAAACGGAATTTGCCACCAGGTTCATCTTGAACGCTTCGGTAAGCCCGGCAAGACTCTTATCGGCTCGGACAGCCATACCCCCACAGGCGGCGGTATCGGTATGCTTGCCATAGGTGCGGGCGGTCTTGATGTTGCCGTTGCTATGGGCGGCGGCGCTTACTACATATCTATGCCGAAAATGGTTCGCATAAACCTTACAGGCAAGCTTCAGCCGTGGGTTTCGGCAAAGGATATTATCCTTGAGGTTCTCAGAATTATGTCCGTAAAGGGCGGCGTAGGCAAAATAATCGAATACGGCGGAGAGGGCGTCAAAACTCTTACCGTTCCCGAGAGAGCTACAATAACAAACATGGGCGCAGAGCTTGGTGCAACGACCTCAATTTTCCCGTCTGACGAAATAACACGTTCATTCCTGAAGGCACAGGGACGTGAGGAGGATTGGACGGAGCTTTCAGCGGATGCCGATGCTGTATATGACGAGGTTATAGATATTAACCTTTCCGAGCTTGTCCCCATGGCAGCTTGTCCGCACAGCCCCGATAATGTAAAGACAATTGAGGAAATCGGTCCTCAGACAGTGGATCAGATATGCATAGGCTCATGCACAAACTCATCATATCTCGATCTTATGCGTGTTGCGGCTATTCTTAAGGGTAAGACTGTTGCTCCGAATGTCAGTCTTGCCATTGCTCCGGGTTCCAAGCAGGTATATAATATGCTTGCAAGAAACGGCGCTCTCGCTGATATAATCGAGGCAGGTGCAAGAATACTTGAATGTGCCTGCGGTCCCTGTATCGGAATGGGTCAGTCGCCTAACAGCAAGGGTATATCACTGCGTACATTTAACCGTAACTTTGAGGGACGTTCCGGCACAAGGGACGGTCAGATATACCTTGTAAGCCCGGAAACGGCTGCCGCTTCTGCACTTACGGGTGTATTCACTGACCCCAGAACTCTCGGTGATGCCGCCGATATTCCGCTTCCCGAAAAATTTGAGTATAACGACAATATGGTTATCGCTCCGGCTCCCGTTGAGGAGATGGACAGTGTTGAGGTTCTCAGAGGTCCGAACATCAAGCCTTATCCCAAGACTGCTCCGCTTGCGGAAAGCATTGACGTTCCCTGCTCTCTCAAGGTGGGCGATAATATAACTACCGACCATATCATGCCGGCAGGCGCTAAGATACTTCCTCTGCGTTCAAATATTCCGGCTATTTCCGAGCATTGCTTTACTGTATGCGATAAGGAATTTCCGGCACGTGCTAAGGCTCTCGGAAGCAGTATTGTTGTCGGCGGTGTAAACTACGGTCAGGGTTCCTCCCGTGAGCACGCCGCTCTTGCTCCGCTTTATCTTGGAGTTAAGGCTGTTGTTGTCAAGTCGTTCGCTCGTATTCACAGAGCTAATCTTATCAATGCGGGAATACTTCCCCTCACATTTGTAAATGAAGCTGATTACGACTCTATTAATCAGGGCGATGAGCTTTCAATTCCGAACGTACGTCAGCTTATTTCGGACGGCAAGGAGGAGCTTATTCTTAAGAACAAGACAAACGGAAAGGAAATTCCTGTTAAGTGTGAGCTTTCCGACAGAACAAGAGATATTATTCTTGCAGGCGGTCTGCTTGATTACACAAGAAATTCCAACGGCAATTAACTTTAAGCCTTAAGGCATACATACAAAAAATACGTAATTCAATGGGGAATTAGGTAATACGACGGCTGTGGCATACTGCTTATCCATTTTCCGATAAATTCAGTATACTCGCCGCCTGTCCTCGTTCCCCGTTTTATTTTATATAATTACTGAAAGGAAAGATGTAAAATGGCAAAAATTCAGATGAACACTCCCCTTGTTGAGATGGACGGAGATGAAATGACCAGAATTATCTGGAAAATGATTAAGGATAAGCTTATACTCCCCTATGTTGACCTTAAAACCGAGTATTATGACCTCGGTCTTGAAAACAGAGAAAAGACAAAGGATCAGGTTACGATTGACTCCGCTGAGGCTACAAAGAAATATGGTGTTGCCGTTAAATGTGCTACCATTACCCCCAATGCCGAGCGTGTAAAAGAATACAATCTTACACAGATGTGGAAATCTCCTAACGGCACAATCCGTGCAATTCTTGACGGTACGGTTTTCAGAACTCCTATTCTTGTAAAGGGTATCACCCCCTATATTTCAACATGGAAAAAGCCTATTACCATTGCACGTCACGCATACGGCGATGTATATAAAAATACCGAAATGGTTGTTGCAGACGGCAGTAAGGCTGAGCTTGTCGTTACGGACAAGGACGGAAACGAAACACGTCAGCTTATCCATGAGTTCAGCGGCTCGGACGGTATTATACAGGGACTTCATAATATAGACAAGAGTATCGGCAGCTTTGCCCGTGCCTGCTTTAACTTTGCACTCGATGCAAAACAGGATTTATGGTTTGCGACAAAGGATACCATTTCAAAGAAATATGACCACCGTTTCAAAGATATCTTTAATGAAATATTTGAAAATGAGTATAAGGAGAAATTTGAAAAGGCAGGGATTGAATATTTCTATACCCTTATTGATGATGCCGTTGCCCGTGTTGTACGTTCGGAGGGCGGATATATCTGGGCCTGCAAGAACTATGACGGTGATGTTATGTCCGACATGGTTGCCACTGCTTTCGGTTCACTTGCTATGATGACATCCGTACTTGTTTCACCTGACGGCATTTACGAATACGAGGCAGCACACGGAACCGTTCAGCGTCATTATTACAAATACCTCAAGGGCGAAACAACCTCCACTAACTCCGTTGCAACACTTTTTGCATGGACAGGTGCTCTCCGCAAGAGAGGTGAGCTTGACGGAAACAGCGAGCTTTCCGCTTTTGCCGATAAGCTTGAAAAAGCAACTATAGACACCATTGAGGACGGAATCATGACAGGCGACCTTTATCTTCTTTCAACTCTTGAAAACAAGACAAAGGTTGACAGTGAAACATTCCTTGACGAAATCAACAGCAGGCTTGAAAAGCTGGTAAATGCCTAAAAAAATATATATTGCGTTCATCGAGTGCGGCGTGCCGCCGCTGTCGTGTTCGCGGTTTCGCTCACTGCGTTCGCTTTGATTGTTTTGGCGGTAAGTCTGTTTCCGCGATGGTTAGTTTGCCTGTCGGTGGGCGGCAGAAAGTGTCGAGAGCGGCTCTTGCGAGCCGCTCCGCAACTACAAATGACAAACTTATTTCTCGTTCATTGGGTAAATTAATGGTCGAGCAAAAGACTGATTTGCCTGAGTAAATTAGTTACGGATTGACAGCGGCGGCACGCCGCGATTTACCGCTTGGTTTCGGAATGGCTCTTGCACAAAATGAGCCCGCCATGAAAAAGTTTGAATCACTTTCAGAAAGTGAAAAAGCGGCTTTTGTTGAGAAAACTCATTCCGTAAACTCCAAATCCGAAATGCAGAAACTTGTTGACAGCCTTACGCACGGTTTGGTATTTTAAACAATATTCCCCATAAGCGATGGTAATAAATCGTTTATGGGGAATATTTATTTTTTCTTTAAGTACAAAATTACATATTTTCTATATTTATGTCAATTATTACCCTCGTCATCTAACAACATTTTCAGCATACCGGTGCGGTTATTGATAAACCGCGATAATTAGTTTGCCTGTCGGCGGCGTGCCGCCGCTGTCATGTTCGCGTTTTCGCTCACTGCGTTCGCTTTGTTTATTGTGGAGGGCAGTCTGTTTCCGCGATGGTTAGTTTGCCTGTCGGTGGGCGTAAGAGAGTGTCGAGAGCGTCCCTTGCGTGCCGCTCCGCAACTACAAATGACAAACTTATTTCTCGTTCATCGGATAAATCAATGGTCGAGCCATAAATTAATTTACCTGAGTAAATTAATTACGGATTGACGGCGGCGGCACGCCGCTTGTTCATTGGGTAAATTAATGGTCGAGCCATAGACTGATTTACCTGAGTAAATTAATTACGGATTGACGGCGGCGGCACGCCGCTTGTTCATTGGGTAAATTAATGGTCGAGCCATAGACTGATTTACCTGAGTAAATTAGTTACGGATTGACGGCGGCGGCACGCCGCTTGTTCATTGGGTAAATTAATGGTCGAGCCATAGATTAATTCGCCTGAGAAAATTAATTACGGACATGAACCTGTTGTTCCACCAAAGAAAAACCGCTCAGATCCCTATGAATATGATGTTAAACTTTATAAATGAAGAGATATTATAGAGAGGTTATTTCGACGCCTCAAAGAGTTCCGGAAAGTCTTTACCGGATATGATAAACTTGATTCCATGTATTTATCTTTTATTCAATTTGCTTGCATTATAAAATGGTCTATTTGTTTCAATACACTATAGTTATATAAATGCAATTTATGAGGTTATTTTGCACCTTGACATACAGAGCATAATCGTTATATTATATATTCAGAAGGAAGTGATGCAAGTGGCAGAAAAGGATATGGCAACAAAGACACTCGAATCCCACAATTCGGTGTTTGCCGATATTGTAAATTGCCTGTTGTTTGACGGTAAACCTGTGATAGATGAAAATAACCTTACCCCTGCCGACAAGGAATCGCAGTATAAGGCTGACGGGAAAATCAGAAGTCAGGAGAGGGATGTTTCCAAGTTCTGGATGAATACAAATATAAATATTGCATTCATAGGAATAGAAAATCAGGTCGCTCCCGATGA
>CANPXK010000061.1 GCA_947585965.1 uncultured Clostridia bacterium | reverse complement strand
GAAATATTTTATTATAATTAACAAAGGAGGATAACTCAGTGAAACAGTATAACCCTAAGAATATTTTGAATATCGGTATCGCCGGTCACAGCGGCTCGGGTAAAACCTCTCTTGCGGAAGCTATGATTTATATGTGCGGCGGTTCCGACAGACTCGGTAAGGTAAGTGACGGAAATACCGTATGCGACTATGACCCGGAGGAAATCAGAAGAAAAACCTCCGTGCAGGCTTGTATTGCCCCCGTTGAATGGAAAAATAAAAAAATAAATCTGATTGACGCCCCCGGTCTTTTTGATTTTGAGGCGGGTCTTTGCGAGGCTGCCAGAGCTGCCGATACTATGCTGATAACCGTTTCCGGTAAGGACGGAGTTGCGGTAGGTACGGAAAAGGCTGTAAAGGCTGCTGATGGAAGGGGTCTTACAAAGGTATTTTTCGTAAACGGTCTGTGCGATGAAAGTGCACGCTTTTATCGTGTATTTGAAAACCTTAAGGCATCCTTCGGTCCGTCGGTTTGTCCTGTCGTTGTTCCGTATATTGTGGACGGACAGGCTGATTGCTACGTGAATCTGCTTGAATATAAGGCATATAAATATATTGACGGCAAGGTGACGAATGTTCCGCTGCCTGATATGGGAGACAGACTTGAGGGTCTGCGTACCGCTATATGTGAGGCGGTTGCGGAAACAAGTGATGAGATGTTTGAGAAGTATTTCTCGGGTGAGGAATTTACTCCGGAGGAAATTATAGTAGGTGTAAGTCAGGGTGTCAGAAACGGAAGCATAAGCCCCGTATTCTGCGGTGATGCATTGCTTACCTATGGTATAGAACAGCTCCTCAACGGTCTTGTGTGGCTTGCGCCGAGTGCTGCTGATAAATCATCAGAGCTTGCGGTTGACCTTGACGGTGAGCCTGTGGAGCTTAGTGCAAATGAGGATGCGGCGGCTGCGGCTATAGTTTTCAAGACGGTAGCGGATCCGTTTGTCGGAAAGCTCTCGTACTTTAAGGTGGTATCGGGCAGGATAGGTGCGGATACCCAGCTTGTCAACATGAGAACGGGTGCATCGGAGAAGATTTCCAAGGTTATGATTGCAAAGGGAAAGAAGCTTGAGGATGCTTCATATATATCGGCAGGAGATATCGGAGCGGCAGCTAAGCTTGGTTCGGCAAATACCGGAGATACACTTTGCTCACCGCTGAGAAAGGTTGTTCTTGATAAGGTAAATTACCCCGAGCCTACACTTTCAATGGCTGTATCCCCAAAAGGCAAGGGTGACGAAAATAAGGTCGCTCAGGGAATTGTGCGTTTGAGCGAGGAGGATCCGACAATAAAATTTGAAACCAATAATGAAACACATGAAATGGTTATAAGCGGAATGGGCGAACAGCACCTTGATGTTATTGTATCAAAGCTAAAGGCTAAATACGGAGTGGATGTTACTCTTACAAAGCCAAAGGTTGCATACAGAGAAACAATAAGGAAGACGGTCAAGGTTCAGGGAAGATATAAGAAACAGACAGGCGGTCATGGTCAGTTCGGTGATGTATGGATAGAGTTTTCTCCTTGTGACAGTGACGATATGGTATTTGAGGAAAAGGTTGTCGGCGGTGCAGTACCCAAAGGATTTTTCCCTGCTGTTGAAAAGGGTCTGAGGGAAAGCATAGTCAAAGGTCCGCTTGCAGGATATCCTGTTGTAGGACTTAAGGCTACGCTTGTTGACGGCTCCTATCATCCGGTTGATTCTTCCGAAATGTCCTTCAAGACTGCCGCATCGCTCGCATATAAGGACGGTATGCCCAAGGCGAATCCTGTTCTCCTTGAACCTGTAGGAATACTTAAGGCAGTTGTTCCCGGAGATAATATGGGAGATATTATGGGAGAGATTACAAAGCGCAGAGGAAGAGTTCTCGGTATGAATCAGGCTGAAAATAATATGCAGGAAATAGAGGCGGAAGTTCCTCAGGCCGAAATGAGTGATTTCTCTACATTCATACGTCAGTCCACGCAGGCAAGAGGCTACTTTACGTTCAGATTTGAGCGTTATGAGGAGGCTCCTCAGAATGTAGCTCAGAAGGTTATAGAGGAAAGCAATAATGCCTGAATGAATATAAAAAAGAGCTTTGGCAGGGTATTCTGACCGAAGCTCTTTTTTGATATTCGGTTATATTTTATATTAGGATAATAAAAATATAAAGGTCTGTCAGTCTTGTAAAGTATAACTGACAGACCCTTTGATTTATTTTTTACTCTCGTTAATTATTGTATTCACTGCACCGACAAGTGTGCGGTATTTTTTTACCATATTTTCCAGATATTTTCTGCCCTCATCGGTAATTGTATAGTAGTTTCTCGTGCGGTGACTTTCGGTTATCTCCTGAGAGTACTCCTCAACATATCCTTGTTCCTGCAAACGATACAGGACAGGATAAAGAAAACTCATCTTGTATGTACTGTTGCTTCGTTTTTCCAATTCCTGAGAAAGCTTATATACATACATAGGCTTTTCATTTAATAAAACGAGCGTAAGAAGGGGACTTACCGCTCTTTTGAAATAATCCTCGAATGAATGTTCAAGCTCTCTGCCGGGTTTTCTTCCCATATTTTTCACGGCCTTTCAATACGATTTAGTCAATGATATCATGTAAAATTTTTTAAATCAATATTGTATATGATAATATTGTATGAATATTATATTATTAAAACCTTAAAAAAATTTAAGAAAAATATTACCGGCACAGAGTCGATAGGAAAATCAGAAGTTATGACCGTTATATCCCCAATACTCCACTTCCTCATATTTCACATAAATCCGGGAGGGGGATATGTTCAGCTCAGAAGATACAATTCCCGTTATTTTTCCCGTCAGTTCGTCATATTCTTCGGGGCTTGCCGCACCATAAATTTTTACTTCTATGAATGCACATGGAGTGTCACCGTCACCTCTGAAATAAAGACGGCAATTATCCTCAAAATTCAGCATAAGCCAGCTTTCGCTTTTTCCTCTTATTACCGATATGGCCTGACCAAGCTCGGTTTTGAGGGCAGTTTCCTTTTCGGGAGTGATGGTTACATTGGTTTTGGTATTGATAAATGGCATGATATTACCTCCTGTGGTTTTATTATACACTGCATTATTCAAGTGTATTAAGATTTTTTGCGGCTTTCCGTCGGCATAAAAGATAGCTTGCCGAGGTGAGCAGCATAAGCATTACAAAAAGAATAATTATTATAAGTATTGAGCCTGCGGGTGTAAATCTGAACAGCAGATATGAGCCCGCACAGATGACGGCTTCTGTCACTATCGCAAGAGCCATATTGAAGAAGATATTGTAATTCCCTCTGAGTGCATTCAGCTCGTCCTCCCATATAAGCTTCGGATTAACACTGTCCATATAGATTCCCAGGTATGTTGCGAAGGACACCGAAAGCAGACTTAAAAGGCAGCAGAATATTATGAATTTGATACCTGTATTAAGCAGCAGACAGGCAGCGATAACGCTGATTATCATTCCTGCTCCGCTTATTATTATACTGACAGCGGCTTTGACATTGAGTTGAGCCATATAATCAAGGGGTATGTATTTTATGAAAGAAAAGTGCTTGCCCTCCCTTGTTATACCTGATGATGCTATACAGTTCAGCGCAGTCACAAGAACGGATACGGCGGAAATTGCAAGCATGAAAATGAGCACGGTTTCTTCGTTTCCGCTATGTATTCCGTAAATAAATGAGTCAAGGAAATTAGTATGGTTATGAATCAGATACGCAAGGTATACAAATACCGGTATAAGAAAATTTATCATGACACAGTTTGTGAAATAGGCGGGGGTACGAAGCAAAATCCGCAATTCCTTTTTAAGATAGCTTACGGTCGGTGCGTGTTGTTTCATTTTGTAAATTATACCGCTTGCGGGTTTTCCTCTGTGTGACATTCCCTGCCCCATACCTGCGACACCCGGAAAATAAATAACCTGTGCGATAAGCATAAATATGGCGAGGGCAGCCGTATTTACAACAATATATATCAGAATATTGAATATATATCCCGTTCCCATGGAGCTTACGAGAAGCGGAACTGTGGGGAATATGATATTCATAACTCTGAGAATTGCATTATCGGGAGTGGAAAGTGCGTCAATAAGCTTATTGCTGTCAAATCCGCTTTGTGCCATAATATATACTATTCCCACTATAACGATAAAGGTAAATATGCCTGTTATCTTGTTGACGGTATCTTTATTTTTGATGAAGCGTGTAAAATACATAACAACCATACATATTATACCACAGTATATAAGCGGCAATATCGGCATGGTAAGTGTACCGATTACGGAGATTATCCATGAATACAGCGGCATATTACCGCCGAGTATATATCCTATCAGTGCGGCTGCTATAACGATACATTCCATCACACTTTCACTTATCATTGCTGCGGTGAATTTGGATGCAATAATCTGATATGGTCTAAGCGGCAGAGGAAGCAGATTTTCAATATCCCCCGAAAAATAAAATACCGAAAAGAAAACATTAAGACCGAATATAAAGGAAAAAGCCGAGATAAGATGCAGGAACATTTCAATACCGTTTTCCTGTGTTCCGGTTTGTGTAAGTGCACCTGTTATTGTGTATATGATTACTCCGACAAAAAATGCCATCGGAAGCATTATTCCGAATGCCGCAATTATTGACATTACAATATAGAATATCTTATTGCGTTTTTTCTCCTTATCGTTCGGCTCGACACCTTTGATAAGGGCGGATACCAATCTAAAATAAAGTTTCATTTTTCAGTCAGCTCCAGGAATATATTTTCGAGAGATTCATTTTTGTTTTGTTTTTCAAGCTCTTCAAGTGTGCCGTTGTAAAGTATATGACCGTTCTTGATTATAACCACTCTGTCGCACAGCTTCTCCGCAACCTCAAGGACGTGTGTGGAGAAAAATACAGCATTACCCTCCTTTGTATGTTCACGCATAAGCTGCTTCAGTTCAAAGGCTGATTTAGGGTCAAGTCCTATCATCGGTTCGTCAAGTATCCAGACCGGAGGTTTATGTACGAGGGCGGCTATAACCATTATCTTTTGTCGCATACCGTGAGAATAGCTTATCATAGGTGAGCCGAGGGCTTCTGTCAGACCGAATTTTTCTGCAAGCTCCTCTGTTCGTTTGCGGCGGATATCTGTCGGAACCTTATATATATCGGCAATAAGCTCAAGAAATTCCGAACCCTTAAGTCTTAGGAATATATCGGGATTATCGGCTATATAACCTATGGACTGCTTTGCCATGATAGGATTTTCCCTTATATTAAAGCCGTTTATTGTAACCTTTCCGGAATCGGGCTTTATTATTCCTGTGAGGATTTTCATGGTTGTTGTTTTGCCCGAGCCGTTAGGACCTATAAAGCCGACTATTTCGCCGCCGTCAACCGAAAAGCTTATATTATCAAGTGCACGGACTGTTTTATTATAGGTTTTTGTAACATTCTCTATTTTTATCATTGGTTTTCCCTCCTGTGTTATAACACATAACAAAAAACCGCCGAACCGATTTTCGGCTGCGGCGGAATTTTTGTTATGCCGGGTCAAACAGTTACTTTACAGTAATTTTGCATTTAGCGGTCTTTCCGTTAGTTGTTTTTACCGTTATATAAGCTGTTCCCTTTGCCTTGGCTGTTACCTTACCGTTTTTAACAGTAGCAACCTTTTTGTTGGAGGTTGACCATGTTACAGTATTAATTACATTTTTGCTCGGGGTCACCGTAGCCTTAAGAGTTACACTTTTGCCTTTTTTAAGACTTGCACTCGTTTTACTGAGTTTAACTTTTGTGGGAAGGTTTTTGACTGTTACTCTACAGGTAGCCTTCTTGCCGTTTGAAGTCTTAACGGTTATTGTAGCAGTTCCGACACCCTTTGCAGTAATCTTGCCGCTTGATGTTACTGTAGCGACCTTCTTATTAGAGGTTGACCATGTAACCTTCTTGTTTGTTGCGTTGCTCGGGCTGACGGTTGCCTTAAGTGTTGTTGACTTACCCTTACCGAGTGTAACAGAAGTCTTGCTGAGTTTAACTTTTGTAGGCGATACCGCGTTCTTTACGGTAACTTTACAGGTAGCTTTTTTGCCGTTTGATGTTTTTACTGTTATGGTAGCACTTCCGGCAGCCTTTGCGGTAATCTTACCGCTTGATGTTACGGTAGCAACCTTCTTATTTGAGGTTGACCATGTAACCTTTTTGTTTGTTGCGTTGCTCGGGTTTACGGTTGCCTTAAGTGTTGTTGACTTACCCTTTGTGAGTGTAAGCGAGGTCTTGCTGAGTTTTACACTTGTAACCGATACCGTAGAGTTCTTTACCGTAACCTTGCAGGTAGCAGATTTTCCGTTTGAGGTTTTTGCTGTAATTGTTGCACTGCCTACAGCTTTTGCAGTAATTTTACCATTTGAAACGGTTGCAACCTTGGTGTTTGAAGAAGACCATGTAACAGTCTGTGAAGCGCCTGTCGGACCGACTGTTGCCTTTATTGTTGTTGACTGACCTTTGTTGAGTGAAACTGAGGTCTTGCTGAGTTTTACACTTGTCGGGTTCGGAGCCTTTACCGTAACATTACAGGTAGCTGTTTTGCCGTTTGAGGTCTTGGCTGTAATTTTTGCCGTTCCGGCAGCCTTTGCGGTAATTTTGCCCGCAGATACAGTTGCAACCTTGCTGTTGGAGGTAGTCCATGTTACGGTCTTGTTTGAAGCATAATCAGGACTTACGGTTGCTTTTATTGTTTCGGACTTTCCGACATCGAGTGTTACGGATGTCTTGCTCAGTTTTACGGAGCTTGCGGAAGCAGCCGTTATTTTGTAGCTTACACTCTTTGTTCCCGTATATCCGTTCTTACCTGTTACGGTTACCGTATATGTTCCTACGTCCTTACTGTTGCTGTTGGAGTAAGTAAGTGTGTAGTCAGTATTTAATTTAAGAGTTGTAGAGTTATACTTAACTGTAACCGTAGGTTTCTGGGTGCTGCCGTTATTAACAAAGGAAGTTTTACTGAGTGTTACCGTACACTTGGAAATATTAACTTTCTCAAGCATCGGAATAACTGCTATGGTCTGATATCCGCATATTGAGCAGGTTGTAGTTTTCTCTCCGGTTGCCGTGTAGGTCGGTTGTTTGGTGATCTTTTCTGTTGTTGTTTTGTGGTTACAATAGATGGTAAAGTATGTTGATGTTCTGTCCGAGTAATTGCCCCTACCTGATATTGTGATTGTCGGAGGAGCAGTGTCATCCGATTTTGCGGGTTTTCTATTGTTAGAGTATGATACTGTGTAATCCGTACCCTCCACAAGCGTATAGCCCTGATGTTTTACCGTTAACGCGGGTTTTACGCCGGATTTGTTATCCATTGTAATTTCCTGGTCGTCTATAGGAGCAATCGTTATTTCTCCGTCGTTAATGGGACGTGCGGAAATCTTAAAGTTCTTGGTTGCCGTTCCGGTGTAGTGACCGATACCTGTTATGGTGACCGTAGCATTGCCAACCTTTGTGTTGTTTGAATATGAAACGGTGTAATCAACATCTTTAGTAAGGAGTGTTCCTTGCTGATCCAATACTTCGATATCCGGCTCATATTTTTCTGTATCGGGTGAATAGTATATTGTGTCCGAACCTATTGTTATATCCGAATTTTTTATCGGATCTGTTACGATGATTTTTACGCTGTCGGTTTTGTTACCTGATCTAACGGTGATAACAGCTTCTCCGATAGCATGAGCAGTAACTGTACCGGTCGAATCTACAGTGGCTACACTGTAGTTGTCGGAATCCCAGTATTTTACGGCAGCATCAGATTGAGGGTTATCTCCTTCATTATAGATAGTAGCTGATAATTTCGTTGTACCTGTACTGTTTTCATTAAGGCTTACAGTAGTGTAAGGTAATTCATCGCCTTCGGAGGGCTCTATTCCGTTTCCGCTAATTACAACACTTCCAGTAGTAAAACCTGTAATTGTGACATTTGCTGTGCATCCCGAAGCGGTTATAAATGCAATTGTTGATTTTCCGTTGCCAACGATTTGTACATATCCGTTATTATCTACGATTGCAACGTTCTCATTGGATGATGTCCATTTTACTATGCTGTCATCGTGGTCGTAGGGATGGTTTGTTTTAATTTTAATAACTCCTTTGAGAGCCACTCCGTCACCTACGTTATATGACTTAATGAACTTATCAGAGGATGTCTGTGCACTTACTATGCTGCCAAGTGTAGCTCTTTTAAGTATCTGAAGATTGAACGTTTTGTTTATGGATGGGTTTTCTGTTGATTTTGCTCTTACTTGAACAGTTCCACGATCAAAGCCTTTAAGTTTTATGAATTTACCCAAGGGATCTGTTTCAACGATCTGAACATAATCGCCGTTGTTATCGCCGTTTCCGAGAACTTCCCATGTAATATGGTCGTTATCGGATGTGGTTTTTCCGTCTTCTCCAACAAGTATACCGTTTATTGTAATTAGCTTCTGGTCGAAGATTTTGAGGAGTGTACCGTCATTTATAGTGGATATTTCGCCGCTTTCTTCGGTAGTAAGCTTAATATCAGCCGAATTTACTCTCGGTTGAACATTACAGGTAAGTCTGCTTTCAACTCCCGAGTTTTTAGCTCTTGCGGTAATTGTAACTGTACCTTGTGAAACACCTGTAATGATTGCCGACTGGCTGTTGGTATAAGCGCCGTCAACTATTGATCTTACAGTTGCTATTTTGTCATCGCTGGAAGACCATACAATTTCTTCATCGGCTGTTGAGGGATCCATTATAGCTGTTATAACGGAATCCGAACCTACTTTGGTGGAGACGCTTCCTGACGGGCTGAATTTAATTGAAGTAGCCTTTGTAACTACTCTTATATCACATTCTGCACGTACATTTTCATTTTCGCCGTATACGGTTATTTTTGCATCGCCTTTGCCGACAGCTTTGATAAGACCTTTATCGTCAACCGTTATAACATTTTCATTGCTTGATTCCCAACGATATTCATCGGTTGCACCGGTGTCATAGCCATCGCCTTTGTATGTAGGCTCAGCCTCATACGTAAGCTGAAATTCCTCGTTTATTTCAAGAGCCTCCGGAGCATCTGTTATTTTCAGTGATTTTGCCGGATTTTCCTTAACGATAGTTACGTGTATATATTTCGGACCATTCCGGTAGTTTTGAAGTGTCTCGGTTTTTTCCTTACCGTTGTCATCATATGCTTTGATTTTTTTAGTTCCATAGAACGCTTCTCTTTTTGAGGTTTCTGTTGCTTTATATTTTGCAACGATAGTTACCTGACCGTTAGCCTTGGCTGTAAAAAGACCTTGCGGAGTTATTTCGGCTTTCGTAGTTTCTTTTGGTTTTCCGCTGCCTTCATAAAAACCGTCATAAACATACCATTCTACCTCATCGGTGGAGTTTGTCGGTACTTTTGCTCCCGAAAACTGGTATTTATGATTGGCTATTGTCATAGTGGTACAAGCGTTTGAAGTGTTGAAATCGTTAAGATCAAGTTTAGTACCTGCCTGTGATACGGTCATATCGGTGGCGGGGTTATAAACTACAACTGTAATTTTACGATAAACTTCACCACTCTCGGTTGTAAGGCTTATCGTTGTTGTACCGGATTTCAGACTAACCCATTTTTCGTTTGAACCGCTGTTGTCACTATATCCGCCCTGAATGGTAAAAGTTACGGATTTTGTACCGTCTGTTGAACCTACTACACGGATATGATCTGTTGCACCATGAGCAACGTAACCTGTAATCCTATCATTTACCGGGTTACCGTTTTCGTCACTGGCAACTACCTTGACAGTTCTCTCAGTGATCGCATCGAGTCCTCCGGCTTTGGAGTTATCAACATATATTATAGGATCGTCACTGATATCTTTGCCGTTTTCATCATAGATCTTCAACTGTGTTGCAACTGAAGCTGATGCCGCATTTGCTGTAATACCGTTTTCGGAAAACAGCGTTGCCGTGCCTACAGCACTGCCGGTCAGAAGCAAAGCAGCAGCGGAAAAAACGGCAAGAGCCTTCCTGGCATATGTTTTCACATTACCGTTGGTATTTCCCATTTTTATCAATCTCCTTTTTATAAATTTCGGGGTATCGGGAATACACACGTTTATGACCTAAGAGGATACATTTCCCTTCAACTGTAAACACGATCTGCGGCAAAACAAAATCCGCCGCAAGTGTTACATCAATATATCTCCGGTTTGCCAAAAAGCGGTATATATACCACACTTATACCCTGCTACATATATTTTAACATTACAGATATCGTAAGTCAACAGTTATTCTTGTATAAAAAGCAGATTTTTTATACACATTGTTATATGGCTGAGTGCAGAATTACTAAATGGATTCGTTTATTCCCTTTGGTTTGCAAAGATGCCTTTTCGGATGGATTGACGAAAATAACATATTTATTTTTTGTGGTTCAAAATGGAAAATGAACAGTCGTGAAGCACGAATTATAAAAAATACGCCGAAGGAAATAAGCTCCGACGGCGTATTTAGATTTTTTCAGGCAATAATAATATTGTTATTTGATGATATCCCAATAATTTTCAAGTGTAGCAAAATAATCTTCGGGTGTTTCTGCTCTTCTTATTTCAATGACAGAGCCGTCCTCTCTCAGGAGAAGCTCAGCGGATTTAAGTCTGCCGTTGTAGTTGTAGCCCATTGAAAAGCCGTGCGCACCGGTATCATGGATGACAAGTATATCGCCTATATCAATTTCCGGAAGTTTGCGGTCTATGGCAAATTTATCATTATTTTCACACAGAGAGCCCGTTACATCGTATGTGTGGGTACATTCTTCATTTTCTTTTCCGAGAACCGTGATGTGATGGTAAGCACCGTACATTGCCGGACGCATAAGGTTTACCGCACAGGCATCAACTCCTATATAGTCCTTATGTATATGTTTTTGATGTATTACGGTTGTAACGAGGTGACCGTAGGGGGCAAGCATAAAGCGACCGAGTTCGGTATATATACTTGCATTTCCAAGACCTGCCGGAACAAGTATTTCATCAAATGCTTTGTGTACACCTTCGCCTATTGCGAATATATCATTCGGCTCCTTATCCGGAGTATAGGGCACACCGACACCGCCGGAGAGATTTATAAAGCTTATTTCTATTCCCGTTTTTTCTTTAATTTCAACGATGAGTTCAAACAGTATTTTTGCAAGTGTTGGATAATATTCATTTGTGGTTGTATTCGAGGCAAGGAAAGAATGAATACCGAATTTTTTTGCACCCTTTTCCTTAAGTATTTTATATGCCTCAATTATCTGTTCTTTTGTCATGCCGTATTTTGCTTCTCCGGGGTTATCCATTATTGTTGTGGATATTGAGAATGTTCCTCCCGGGTTATATCGGCAGCATATTGTTTCCGGGATACCGCAGGCATCTTCCAGAGTCTTTATATGTGAGATATCATCCAGATTTATAATTGCACCTATTTCATTGGCATATTTGAATTCATCAGCCGGTGTATCGTTTGATGAAAACATGATAAACGGAGATTCAAATCCGCATTTTTTGCTCATAAAAAGCTCTGTATATGATGAACAGTCCGTCCCGCAGCCTTCCTCTTTGAGTATCTTCAGGATGGTAGGATTGGGCGTAGCCTTTACGGCAAAGTATTCACGGAAACCCTTGTTCCATGAAAACGCTTTATTCAGATCACGTGCATTTTGTCTTATTGCCTTTTCGTCATATATGTGGAACGGCGTGGGGAAACGCTTTATTATATCCTCAGCCATAGTTTTTGTTATAAATGATTTTTTTGACATTTTTAACCCTCCGGAATTACAAATACACCTTAATACTACTACATAAAGTCTGTTTTTGTCAAGTATAAGACTTTATTATATCAAACATTTTTACGCATTTTTATATAAAATCGTTCAGAGGAGTAGGCTATGAAAAAAATATTATCATTTGTTACATCAGAGTGTGTCCTGGATAACAGGTTTGCTGTTTTGTATTTTCTTAATCTGTCGGATTATCTCTTCACCCTTGTTCTTATCTCAAGCGGACTTTTTACGGAAGTTAATCCGCTTCTTTCGCTGAGTATAGACGGCGTTGGAGGGTTTCTTGCAAAATGTATTCTGCCGCTGCTTCTTATTCTGTATATACGGCTGAGATTTATAAGTAAACCTCCGAAAAACATTTTGGCGGCGAAGCTTATGTTGGATATTATTATGTGCTTTTACTTTTTTGTAAATTGTTTCCATATTTTTTGGTTGAGCTATGCTATAGTGATTTTTATATAGCAGCGGATTGTAAAAAGCGTATTATTATGATAGAATGATAAAAAAGCGGCTTTTGCGGGAGGTCAGTATGGACGAAAAAAAGGCGGAGGAATTATCGGAGTTATCGGGGAAATGCTCGGTCTGCGAGAGGTGCGGGCTTTGTTCGGGCAGACACAATGTTGTTTTCGGGGCAGGCGTATGCGATGCGGAGGTCATGTTTATAGGCGAAGGACCGGGTGAACAGGAGGATATCAAGGGAGAGCCATTTGTGGGAAAAGCAGGTATACTGCTTGACAAAATGCTTACCGCCGTTGATCTCGACAGGAAGAAAAATATATATATTGCAAATATTGTAAAATGTCGTCCTCCGCATAACAGGGATCCTTTGCCGGAGGAGCAGGAGCTTTGCATACCATGGCTGAGGCGGCAGTTTGCAATTATCAGACCTAAGATTGTGGTATGTCTTGGAAGAATTGCGGCTGCCAGAATTATAAAGCCCGATATTAGAATTACGGCAGAGCATGGAAAGCTTTTTAAAAAGGGCGGTGTTATCATGATGCCTGTTCTTCACCCGGCGGCACTTCTGAGAAATCCCTCGAGCAAGCCTGCCGCATTTGAGGATTTTCTGAAACTTCAGGAGATCATAAAACAGGAATGTGAACACACCTGATATATGATTTTTTTGATATTAATATTTTTGTATCCGCATCCTTTGGGTGCGGTTTTTA
The DNA here is from genome assembly GCA_947585965.1 of uncultured Clostridia bacterium. GTDB lineage: Bacteria > Bacillota > Clostridia > Oscillospirales > Acutalibacteraceae > UBA1213. The sequence continues at coordinate 1,701 of CANPXK010000061.1, read as the reverse complement.
TTATGCAGGTCAGAGGTTATTACTACTTGTGATCCGTGAAGTTTTGGATAATTGGAGAAAAAATTGAATTTTCATACGGATTATTTACGGTTCTACTGAAAAAAATAATTAATGTGAAAGTGGTTCGGAAGGTATATCTTTTGTTTTATATATTATAATTATTTCTAAAAAATTCACGCAATAAAAATGAAAAAGGTGAATGTAAATTATTGACATCACCCAATTTTAGTGTTAAAATTTAGTTAAATTATATTTGCAAAATGAGTCGAATTAAAACTTTGCGTGAATGTGACTTGGGAAAGTGGGGATTTTATGTGGTTAATATTGGTATTTAAAAATATAATAAATTTTATAAAAACAAAACCGCTGTTGTTTGTGTTTATCATTATTTCACAGGTTATATGTATAGTTGCGGTTTTTTCGGTTTCCGGCATGATAGATTCGCTGACACCTCAACCTACAGATGACAGATCAGATTGGGAAAAGGCATTTGTAGTTCACTTTGGTACAGGTGGAGAATTTTACACTGACAGCAATGAGGATGATACTGGTATAGTCCGAATATATGATGAAAAAACCGGAGATTTATTATATTCCGGTTTGGAAAATACGGAAGAATATAATTCATTTGTTGATAGCATTGGTGTTGATAACTTGCGTGATAAATATGCGGTTTTTACTGTATACGGTCCTGATTATTCTTCCTGTCCGAAATATAAGGATATAAAAAAGAAGCTTGATAATGTTATAAAAGTTGCCGGAAACGCTTTGAATGACGGGTTGATGACCGGATATGCTGATTACACATACACGGTGGAATATTCGGCAGTTTTCGGAACTGATGAATATATCGGTACGATTTATCCGGAATTGACCGGAAATGATAAGTGTATTGGACTTACAGTATCAGATAAATACAAAGTGCCTTTTTATGAATGTAAAAACGGAGATAAGGTGAAAATCGGTAACACTGAATACACGGTTTCGGAAGTGATTAAACTTGATCCGGATGATCCGGAAGAAACAGAATTTGGCACATCATTGGCAAATATACTTTTGAGTTCGGTTGACGATGATTTTATTGTGCGTAGTATTATAATACACCTGACTGATGATGTTACCAACAAACAGATTGTAAAAATATCGGATGCAATCAAAAAGGAATTTTCGGATATTGATATCGGCATGAAAGAGCCCGAACCGCAGCCTCTGCTGGAAAGGCAATTTAACAATATGATTTATGTTGTTTCAATTATAATAATAGGAGTTATACTTCTGAATATATCAAGACTTTATACATATATCCTCTCAAAAAGAAAAAATACTCTTATGGTATTCGGACTTTGCGGTGCAAGCAAAATACGAATGTTTGCCATTTATTTTATAGAGGTGCTGCTGACCTTTGTCATTTCGTGTATCATAGGTTACCTGTTGTTTAATTACTGTTTATTGAACGTTATATCGGTACTGTATCCTAATTTTGAGTTTTTCTTCAATACAAAAGTATATATGTCTGTTTTCGGGGCATATATGGGCTTCGGTCTGCTGATTATGGGATTGAATATTATACCTATGGTAAGAAAAACCGTTGTTGATCTGAAAAGGAGTTGAGAAAATGAGGTATTTTAAAATTGCATATAACCTGATTGTCAGCAGATTTGTTTTCACACTGATAATTATAGTTGAAGTTGCGGCACTTCT
>CANPXK010000060.1 GCA_947585965.1 uncultured Clostridia bacterium | reverse complement strand
TATCGGGGTGTAGCCCAGTTGGTAGGGCGCCACATTTGGGATGTGGAAGCCGGGAGTTCGAGTCTCCCCACTCCGATCCTGCGGCGGCGTGCCGCCGCTATCATGTTCGCGGGATCGCTCACTGCGTTCGCTTTGTTTATAGTGGAGGGTAGTCTGTTTCCGCAATAGGTAGTTTACCTGTTGGTGTGCGTAAGAAAGTATCGGGAGCGGCTCCACGGAGCCGCTCCGCAACTACAAATGACAAACTTACCGCTTGTTCATTGAGTGAGTTAACGGTCGAGCCATAGACTGATTTGCCTGAGTAAAATAATTACGAATTGACAGCGGCGGCACGCCGCTTTATGTTTTTTTGGGGTATAATTGATGTATCGTGTAATAATACAAGCAGAAAGGGGAAATGCAGATGAATCTGTTTTACCTTCTTAAGCCGAAAACAACAGTGGCTTACCTTAATAAAACGGGCAGTATAAGACAAGGTCTTGAAAAAATGCGTGTACACGGCTATACGGCAATACCCGTAATAGACGATAACGGAGAATATATAGGCACAGTAAGCGAGGGCGATTTCCTTCGACATATTCTCGAACATAGCAAAGAGGGTCCTGATGCGGTTGAGAATTACCATATTATAGATATAGTCAATGAGGAAAGGAATCGCCCGGCAAAATCAACCGTAACAATGGACGAGCTCCTCCTTATGGTTATGGATCAGAATTTCGTGCCCATAACGGATGACAGAAATGTGTTCATAGGCATAGTGACAAGACGCGATGTTATAAAGTATTTCTACGATAAGTATAAAAAGTCAGAAAATAACTAATAAGAGAATATGGAATACACAACAGATATGAAGGGAAATATATACATTATGGATGCGATTTTTGATACCCATTCGCATTATGACGATAAGGCATTTGATGAGGACAGAGATATACTCCTCCCCCATATCTTTAAAAACGGAGTTTATGCCGTTGTAAATCAAGGAACGGATATCGGCTCCTCACGCTTTGGTATTGAGCTTGCGGAAAAATATGACCGGGTTTTTGCGGCGGCAGGTCTGCACCCGGAATGTCTGAATGAGAAAAGTGTAAATGATTTAGAGGAAATAAAAAAGCTTGCCGTACACCCGAAAGTCGTGGCAATAGGAGAAATAGGGCTTGACTACTACTATGATGTGCCGAGGGAACTGCAAAAGCAGATATTCACCGCCCAGCTTAATATAGCAAAGGAGCTTGATATGCCTGTTAATATCCATGACAGAGAAGCTCACGGCGATATGCTTGAAATCCTTAAAAAATATACTCCGAAAGGAATACTGCATTGTTTTTCGGGAAGCGTTGAAATGGCGAAGGATATTGTCAGGCTCGGAATGTATATAGGTATCGGCGGTGTTGTAACATTCAGGAATGCCGTGAAAATAGTTGAGGTTGTACGAAATATACCGCTTGAAAGAATAGTGCTTGAAACCGATTGTCCGTATCTTGCACCCGTACCGTTCAGGGGTAAGAGGAACGATTCCTCATATATTGAATACACGGCACGGCGTATATCCGAAATAAAGGGTATAACTGTCGAAAAAGTATTAGAAACGACAAAATATAATGCTGAATGTGTATATAATGTAAGTGTAAAGCAGTAGCTGATATACTATTTGTATTATAATTATATAAATATACAACACGTAAATCAAGAGGTGGGGATTTATGAAAGCACTCGTAACAGGAGCAAGCTCAGGCATAGGCAGAGATATAGCCCGTGCACTTGTATGCAGAGGGTGGGATGTGATACTCGTTGCAAGAAGAGCAGACAGACTTATAGAATTGAAAAAAGAACTCGGCAAAAAAGCTAAATGTGTACGCTGTGACGTTTCCCATAAGGAGGAATGTATAAAGCTCCACGATGTACTCAAAAAGGAAGATATAGAAATGCTTGTCAACTGTGCCGGCTTCGGACTTTGCGGTTTCTTCACGGAAACTTCAATGGACAAGGAGCTTGAAATGATTGATACCAATATAAAAGCCGTTCATATACTGACAAAACTGTTTCTTGAAGATTTCATGATGAAAAATAAGGGCTATATACTTAATATAGCATCCATTGCAGGATTTTTCTCGGGTCCGATGATGGCAACGTATTATGCCACGAAAAATTATGTTGTAAGCCTTACGGGTGCAATTTATGAGGAGCTTAAACGCCGGGGAAGCAGTGTAAAAATAAGTGCATTCTGTCCCGGACCTGTCGATACGGAATTCAATAAGGTTGCCCATGTAAGATTTTCAACCGCACCTATTGACAGTAAAACGGCGGCTACAGCGGCCATTGACGGAGTTATGAACGGAAAGCTTTATGTTATTCCTACATTGAAAATAAAATCGCTTAAGTTTGTAAAGCGGCTTTTGAGCGACAAGACAATAACACATTTCTGCTACAAATTCCAGAAGAAAAAAAGATAAATGATACAGAATAATAAAAAGGGTGGGTTTATGCTTAAAACAGAAAGAGTCGAGGTAATGAATTTCCACAATGCAATGAGAGGGGCGAGGAACCCGCTTAACAGTTGGGATCGCTCAGACAGCTATTTTGACGAAAACGGAAGATTCATACTTGGAGAAAATGATCTGTCACTTGCAATACGCTTAAGAAAAGCAGGCAGTGACCATAGAAAATTCCTGCGTCAGATATTTGTTACGGTTGATATAACCGCACCTATATATTGGTGGAAGGAATTTGATACATACAAGGTAGGAACGGTTGCAAATTCAACAAGCACAATGCATAAGATAACTTCCGCATCGTTTGATATATCGCAATTCAGTTGTGACAGAATGGACGAGGAAACATTAAAGTATATGCAGAAAATAATAGAATATCTCGAAGTACTCAGACTCAAATATATTGAAACAAAGGATAAACAGATATGGTATGATATAATACAGCTTCTGCCGTCAAGCTATAATCAGATGAGAACCTGTACAATGAATTATGAAAATCTTATTTCCATGTATAATTCAAGACATAATCATAAGCTTGACGAATGGCATATATTTTGCGATTTCATAAAGACCCTCCCCTATTCAAAGGAAATTATAATATGCGATGATTAACATCCACAGATAAAAGGCAGGAAAAGGTTACTGCCTTTTATTTATTTTATGTCAAAGTTGTAACCAAACCAATATATTTTTAACAAAACAACAATTGATTTTTGAGATTAAATAAATTGTATTTTGTCACCTTATGTCAATAATGTATAAGATATTTCCTGCAAAAATGCGATTGCTCGTTTAACCCTAAGCATTATTGTGGTATTTTGCGGAATCATGAAAACGTAATTTTTTTGTATCCTATTATTTAAAATCTGTAATTTTTTATAAATTGTTTTTATTGCAGGTTTTTGAAATATATTTATTTTTTTCACAGATTTCAAGTTAATAAATCCGATTATAATCGCATTTTTAATAATCATCAGCGTTTTTTCAAAAAAATATGTACAATAAAATGTACCTAATCAATTAGTTACAGACTTGTAACTCTCGATTTCTCCAATTTGCACATAAGCAATCCTCTAATATTCCTATCAAGAATAAAAAAAGCCTCAAAAAACCCCATATAAGGGGGAAAAAAGCATAATTTCCTTAAGCTCTTCGTCGAAATACACAAAAACCGGCATATTTTTTTGTTTGACATATTTTTGTGTTAAGGCTATAATAGCAACATCAACGAAAAACGCATATCGGTGCGTTTGTACCGAAGCGATGCTAAGGAGATAATAATAAAATGAACAGTCAAAGGAAGAAGAAGCACTCACTGCTTAAAAAAACAGTATCCGCCGCAGTGGCATCGGTATTTTGCTTTGGTGCTGTGGCAACAGTAGCAGCTTTTACCCAGACAGTTAAGGTAACAGACGGAGAAGGCAGTGCAGCAAACACAGAAAGCTATACCCCTAAGCTGGACAGCAGAGAGGTATCGGTTATAGAATCCGAAGTTGGTCAATCAATGCTTTCGGCATTCGGTGTTGTAAGTGAGAAAGAAGAGTCAATAGACGAAAGCAGTCTTATAACAGCGAATACGGAAACGGCAACGGCACTTGCCGCTTCAAATGAATCCTCCGAAAATGAAGTAGTAATTAACGAATGGCGATCAATAATTATTAATTTAAGAGGAGAAGTACAGAATAAAGATGTTCCTGCCGGAACGGTAGGGGATGCCCTTGCGTATCTTGATATAAAGCTTACAAAGAACGACAAGCTGAATGTAGAAAAAGATATGGAATTGGCAGACGGTACGGAAATTGATATTGACAGAATTACCTATAAAAAGGTAACAACGACAGAGGTTGTCGATTACAAGACAATAAACAAAGACACCTCTACCCTCTTTGTCGGAGAGAGCCTGGTTGATACATACGGCGTTGAAGGCGAACGTACAATAGTAACGAAAGAAAAATATGTAAACGGCGAAAAGGTTTCCGAAAAAGAAATAAGCAACAAGGTAACAACGAAACCTGTTAATGAGGTAGTTCTTAACGGAACAGCGGAAATACAGCCTGAAACAATAGATACCGATTACGGAGAAATTGAGGTCAACGAAGAACTTGGTACGATAACCGACACAAACGGCAACACTCTTTATTATACTGATGTTATAACGGGTTCAAGCACCGCTTATACCGCCGAATCCGGTGCGATATGCTCAACAGGCCGAGAGGCACGTTATGGTGTTGTTGCTGTTGATCCCGATATAATCCCATATGGTTCAATATTGTATATTGTTTCCGACGACGGATTTGTATATGGCTATGCCGTAGCGGGAGATACAGGCGGATTTATATATAACGGAACAGGCACGGTTGTAGACCTTTATTTCCCGACACTTGACGAATGTGTAAATTACGGAAGAAGAGGAATTAATGTTTATGTTCTCGATGGTGTATCCGAGGACGCTACCTATTAAGTAATAATCAGAAGGATGCTTTCGGGCATCCTTTATTTTTTCAGGGTAAAATATTTAAAAGGCATCTGCCGGGATTTCATAACCCGTCAAATGCCCTTTAGTGTATTTCTCCGGTAATTCCGGATTACGTTTCCTTATTACCGGAATTTTTATATGTATCGCAAATATTTTTCATACAACAATCATTGCATTTCGGCTTTCTCGCATCACACACCGCCCTACCATGCAGTACAAGTCTGTGACAAAAATCATTCGATTTCTCCGGCGGCAAAAGATTCCTGAGTATTTTTTCAATTTTCGCCGCATCCTTTACATTATGGAAACCAAGTCTTGCCGTAATTCTTATGCAGTGTGTATCAACAACAACGGCAGGTTTACCGTAAATATCCCCGACAACAAGATTAGCAGTCTTTCTTCCTATTCCCGGAAGCTTTATAAGCTCATCAATACTGTCCGGTACAACCCCGTCATATTCTTCACAAAGCATTTTTGCCATGGCAACGATATCCTTAGCCTTGGTCTTATACAGACCGCAGGATTTGATATATTCCTCAATTTCCTCCGGTTCAGCTGCCGCAAACGCATTGGCATCGGGAAATCTCTCAAATAAGGCAGGAGTCACCATATTGACTCTTTTATCCGTACATTGTGCGGCAAGACGTGTTGCAATAAGAAGCTGCAGCGGGTCGGTATATGTAAGCGAACATACCGCATCGGGATATTCCTTTTCAAGCAACTCAACAGCCTTACACGCCTTTTCCTTATCAGTCATAAACATACACCCCCATACCATAAAATTCAAAAACAGTGCTGTCAATATATGCGATATGCGGATATATTGACAGCTTTTATAATCAGTCTTTCTTCTTTGAATCTATTTCGCCGCGTATCATTGTGATAAAATCATCAAGCGTCATAGCTCCTAAATTTGCATTCTTCCTCGAACGAACGGAAACAGTGCCGTCCTCAGCCTCCTTTTTGCCTATTACAAGCATATAAGGAATTTTTTCAAGCTGTGCCTCTCTTATCTTATATCCTATCTTCTCACTTCTAAGATCGGCGCTCACCCTTATTCCCTGTGCATTAAGTTTGTCAACAATTTCATTAGCCTGCTCTGCAAGATTTTCACTCAGCGGCATAACACGTACCTGCTCGGGGCTGAGCCATACCGGCAGTGCGCCCGCAAAATGCTCAAGCATATATGCAAGAGTTCTTTCGTAGCAGCCGAGTGATGTTCTGTGTATGATATACGGAAGCTTTTTCTGTCCGTCACTGTCAACATAATACATACCGAATTTTTCCGCAAGAAGCATATCAATCTGTATCGTAACGATGGTGTCCTCCTTGCCGAATACATTTTTATACTGTATATCAAGCTTAGGACCGTAGAAAGCGGCTTCATCAAAGCCTATCTCATAATCAAGACCGATATTGTCAAGTATTTTTTTCATGGCAGCCTGTGCTGCTTCCCACTGCTCCGGGGTTCCCTCGTATTTATTGTCGGGATTTTCGGGATTCCACATTGAGAAACGGAATGTACAGTCCTCAAGAAGTCCAACCGTATCAAGACAATATTTCGCAAGCTCCAGACAGCCCCTGAATTCATCCTCAAGCTGATCCGGACGGAGAATATAATGACCCTCGGAAATTGTAAACTGACGCACACGGATAAGCCCATGCATTTCTCCCGATGCCTCGTTTCTGAAAAGCGTTGAGGTTTCCGTAAGCCTCATGGGAAGATCACGGTATGAACGCTGCTTGTTAAGATATACCTGATACTGGAACGGACAGGTCATAGGACGCAAAGCAAAACATTCCTTTGTTTCGTCATACGGATCTCCGAGTACAAACATACCGTCAAGATAATGATCCCAATGTCCCGATATCTTGTAAAGCTCACGCTTTGCAAAGAAAGGAGTTTTCGTAAGCAGACAGCCTTTCGACTGCTCAACATCCTCAACCCACCTCTGGAGAAGCTGAATTACCCTTGCACCCTTGGGAAGAAGTATCGGCAGACCCTGTCCGACATAGTCTACAGTTGTAAAATATTCAAGTTCACGTCCGATTTTGTTATGGTCACGCAGCTTTGCTTCCTCAAGCTTCTGCAAATGCTCCTCAAGCTGTGATGCCTTTGGGAACGATACACCGTAAACACGGCAAAGCTGGGCATTTTTGCTGTCACCCCTCCAATATGCACCCGTGCAGGCAGTGAGCCTGATTGCCTTGACAGGGGATACACTCATAAGATGAGGACCGGCACAAAGGTCGGTAAATTCTCCCTGCTTATAAAAGCTTATCGGCTCACCTTTATCCGTATGTTCCCTGCAAAGTTCAACCTTATACGGCTCATCCATGCCCTCAAGCAAACTGAGAGCTTCATCCGGCGGCAAAAGGAATTTCTCAACCTCAAAGCCTTCTTTGACGATTTTTTTCATTTCAGCCGTAATTTTTTCAAGATCCTCGGGCGAGAATGGTTTTTCTACATCAAAATCATAATAAAATCCGTTCTCTATAGCAGGACCGATTGCGAATTTAGCGGACGGGAACAAACGCTTTACGGCCTGTGCAAGAATATGTGATGTAGTATGCCAGAATGCCTTCTTTCCCTCATTATTTTCAAAGGTGAGTATTTCAAGAGTACAGTCCTTATCAACCGCCGTCCTCAGGTCACATACCTCACCGTCAATTTTACAGGCACAGGCGGATTTATAAAGACCCATGCCAAGTGATTTTGCAATTTCGGCGGCAGTTGTTCCGTTTTCAAATTCCTTTACAACTCCGTCCTTAAGTGACACCTTTACCATTTTTCTTACCTCCGTATTTATATTGGTTTATAACTGCACAGATGTGAAAACAAAAAGCCCGCCCCCTGTGATATTACACGAGGGGCGAGGCATAAGCTTCACGGTTCCACCCTGTTTTCCGGCAAAAAGCCGCTCAATGAGATCATAATTATACAATCTCCGACACTATAACGTATGTCACACGCCGCAGCTTAGGCAAGCGTTCGCTGCGAAGCTCCGAGGCGGTATCGAAAAAAGCGCATATACGGCAGCTCACAGCCTATGACCGCCGATCTCTGAATATACTATGCTCAATTCGCTTCCTCATCATAGCAGTTACATTATTCCAAACGTAATATATCATTTTTTTTTGATAATGTCAATAATAATTTTTAATTTTTTATTTCCATTTTTCATAATTCCCGTTACGAAAATAAGTTATATTATTTGACACTCTTCAATTATACACTGATGTTTCTTTCCGTCTTTTTCATAACCGATACCGACCAATAGTACCCTGTCAAAGCTTTCAAGTGCGGCAGGATAGTTTTTATTCCTGATTTGACTTATTGCCGCTTCTGCCGAATGATTCCATTTCAATTCAACCACCATAGGAGGATATGCCTGTATATCGGTTTTTGGCTTCGGAATGAACATTATATCCGCAAATCCCTTTCCGGACGGCATTTCCTGTACAATATCATAATGCTCCTTTGCATAGTAATAGGCAATCAGTATTATAAAACGCAGTGACTGCTCATTATTGTAGTTGATAACGGAGGAGTTTCTTTCATGTACTTTTTCAATTGCCTCCCCCACCGCTTCGCTGTTACACTTCAATGTATCTTCAAGAAGCTTCCTTGACTTCATAACCGTATCTATGGTTTCTTTCCAAAGTCCCGTTGCCTGCATACTTACCACAAATTCATCAGCTATTTCCTTATTCGGGATATACACGGTCTTATTTTCCGCATCATATCCGAGATAGCCTAAATGTATAAGCAAGGTAAGAATATCATCTTTATTTGCAAATGTTATCATATCATTGGTAAAGGTTCGTGTATTCACAGGCTGCGGCTGTTGTGCGAGCAGTTTTTCTATAGTATCGTGCAGACCGTCAAAATTCATGGCAATATATTGAGCAAGAGCTTCATATGTTTCCGTTTCCACCCAATAATCGTCAAATCTTCGTTCGGAAATTGAACATATAACGGAATTAGGACAATATATTTCCGTATCGCCCAACCTGTAACCGTCATACCATGCTTTCATGTCCTCAAAATCCATGTCATATTTCCGACAGAGCATTTCCACTTCTTCATTTGTAAAACCAATATATCCGTTTAACCCGCTATATTTTATCATCGAGTATTCCATGAACATATTGAGTGCCGAATGTGTACCGTACTTTTTTATCGGCAGTATACCTGTCATATACGTAAGGGCAACATAACTCTTATCCTTTAACCAACTCCGCAGAAAGTCAAGATAAGCTTTCAGCGCTTCCTTATCCTTCATATGTTCACGCATGACACAATCCCATTCGTCTATAAGTATAACAAACGGTATTCCGGTTTTATCATAGACTCTGCTCATACTGTATGCCAATCCTAATTCCTTATGAAGATTTATATCACTAAAGCTATCCTCCAAATCAATTGTAACGCTTTGTTTCAACAGTTCAAGCATATCATCGACATTTTTACTGCCGCTTAGAAAGTCCTGCATATTGATATAAATAACATTGTATTTATTTAAATATTTCAAATAGCTTTCATCTTTTGCTGCAGAAAGGTTATCAAACATATTTTTGCTGTCGCACCCTCTGCTGTAATAAGCTGCAAGCATACCGAGGTTCATTGATTTACCGAAACGTCTGGGGCGGCTGACACATATATATTTTTGTTCCGTATTAATCTTTTTGTTTGTAACGGAAATAAGCATCGACTTATCAACATAAATATCCGAGTTAAGTGCCTGCGAAAATCTCTCATTTCCCGGATTAAGATATATTCCCATTGTCTGTACCTCCTCCACTTTTAGGTAAATCTCTAAAAATCGGTTATTTTATACTCCTCAATTATACACTGATGTTTCTTTCCGTCTTTCTCATAACCGATACCGACCAATAATACCCTGTCAAAGCTTTCAAGTGCGGCAGGATAGTTTTTATTCCTGATTTGACTTATTGCCGCTTCTGCTGAATGATTCCATTTCAATTCAATCACCATAGGGGGATATGTCTGTATATCGGTTTTTGGCTTCGGAATGAACATTATATCCGCAAATCCCTTTCCGGATGGCATTTCCTGTACAATATCATAATGCTCCTTTGCATAATAATAGGCAATCAGTATTATAAAACGCAGTGACTGCTCATTATTGTAGTTTATAACGGAGGAGTTTCTTTCATGTACTTTTTCAATTGCCTCCCCCACCGCTTCGCTGTTACACTTCAATGTATCTTCAAGAAGCTTCCTTGACTTCATAACCGTATCTATGGTTTCTTTCCAAAGTCCCGTTGCCTGCATACTTACCACAAATTCATCAGCTATTTCCTTATTCGGGATATACACGGTCTTATTTTCCGCATCATATCCGAGATAGCCTAAATGTATAAGCAAGGTAAGAATATCATCTTTATTTGCAAATGTTATCATATCATTGGTAAAGGTTCGTGTATTCACAGGCTGCGGCTGTTGTGCGAGCAGTTTTTCTATAGTATCGTGCAGACCGTCAAAATTCATGGCAATATATTGAGCAAGAGCTTCATATGTTTCCGTTTCCACCCAATAATCGTCAAATCTTCGTTCGGAAATTGAACATATAACGGAATTAGGACAATATATTTCCGTATCGCCCAACCTGTAACCGTCATACCATGCTTTCATGTCCTCAAAATCCATGTCATATTTCCGACAGAGCATTTCCACTTCTTCATTTGTAAAACCAATATATCCGTTTAACCCGCTATATTTTATCATCGAGTATTCCATGAACATATTGAGTGCCGAATGTGTACCGTACTTTTTTATCGGCAGTATACCTGTCATATACGTAAGGGCAACATAACTCTTATCCTTTAACCAACTCCGCAGAAAGTCAAGATAAGCTTTCAGCGCTTCCTTATCCTTCATATGTTCACGCATGACACAATCCCATTCGTCTATAAGTATAACAAACGGTATTCCGGTTTTATCATAGACTCTGCTCATACTGTATGCCAATCCTAATTCCTTATGAAGATTTATATCACTAAAGCTATCCTCCAAATCAATTGTAACGCTTTGTTTCAACAGTTCAAGCATATCATCGACATTTTTACTGCCGCTTAGAAAGTCCTGCATATTGATATAAATAACATTGTATTTATTTAAATATTTCAAATAGCTTTCATCTTTTGCTGCAGAAAGGTTATCAAACATATTTTTGCTGTCGCACCCTCTGCTGTAATATGCGGCAAGCATACCGAGGTTCATTGATTTACCGAAACGTCTGGGACGGCTGACACATATATATTTTTGTTCCGTATTAATCTTTTTATTTGTAACGGAAATAAGCATCGACTTATCAACATAAATATCCGAATTAAGTGCCTGAAAAAATCTCTCATTGCCCGGATTAAGATATATTCCCATTGTCTGTACCTCCCATCCATTATTTTCCCGTAAATACTACTCTATAATAAATTATACCATAAATTTTCGAGAAAACAACACAAAACTAAAGCAATATTGCAACTGTCCCTGAATTTCATAAGTTTAATTTTGTAACGATATGCATTGCATAAATTCACATCATTCCCCGGTTCCCGCCGCATAATATTCCGACTGACGGCTTTTTGTGCCCATAATATATATAAATTTGCAGACCGCGGAATTTATAATTTTTTATTTCCAATATGGTATTATCACCAAAATATTGCAGATAATAAATCAGAATTAATTATGGAGGTAAAATTATGTCCGAAAGAATAGGTAACAGAACAATAAAAATTTCAGATGGAATAGGTATAATCAGTTCGGCAGGAATTGCAGGACACAAGGAAAGCGAGGGACCGCTCGGCGAATACTTTGATACGACCTACACAGATGATATGTTAGGGCAGAGCACATGGGAAAAGGCGGAAAGCCGGCTGCAAAAAAATGCCGCACAGCTTGCACTTGACAAGGTAAAGCTAAGCGCCGGAGATATTGATATAATTCTTGCAGGAGATCTTCTTAATCAGTGTATTTCCTCAGTGTTCGGTCTGCGTTCGCTCGGAATACCGTATATCGGCCAGTACGGTGCCTGCTCGACAATGGCACAGACAATGATGCTTGCCTCACTTTTATGTGACAGCGGAGCCTGCCGCAAAGCGATGGCTGTTACATCATCACATTTCTGCTCGGCTGAAAGACAGTTCCGCTTTCCGATAGAATACGGGGGACAGCGTACCCCGACCGCACAGTGGACAGTAACCGGAGCCGGAGCCGCAATCATTGATGACAGCGGAAACGGCAAGCCTATAAAGGCAGTAACTATCGGAAAGATCATTGACTATAAAATCAAGGATGCAAATAATATGGGAGCGGCAATGGCTCCTGCGGCTGCCGATACAATAATGAATTACCTGAAGGACACAAATACAAAGGCATCGGATTACGACCTTATACTGACAGGTGATCTCGGCTATATCGGTTCCGAACTGCTCATTGAGCTTTTGAGTCGTGAGGGAATAGATATATCAAAAAATCATAACGACTGCGGAAAGCTGATATACAACAGAAAGGGACAGGATGTTCATGGGGGCGGTTCAGGCTGCGGCTGCTGCGGCTCTGTATTCTGCTCATATATAGCAAAGCAGCTTGATGAAAAGAAGCTCAACAATATACTTTTCATTGCCACCGGCGCCCTTATGTCGCCTACCTCAAGTCAGCAGGGAGAAAGTATTCCCGGGATAGCCCATTTATTGAATATCACATCATAATCACGGATTACGTATACAAAAAGTACACATATCCGACCACAGCTATTCCATGGGATATGTGTACTATGTATTAATTCAATTTAAAATCTGCATAACAAACAACCTGAGATTGTTATATGTCAAAAAATATTTTTCAATATTTCCTCCGGATGGCTTGTATCTGTCTCACGTACAGCCGCTTTGACCTTAAGTATATCCGACGGTGCTACAACCAATTCATCAGCCTTAAGCGCAAGTAATACCTTGGTTATTGCAGTATCGGATGCATAATGACCGCTCAATGCTACAGGCTTACCGTTTTTATGTGCATTGTCTATTATTATCCTGATAAGCCTTTTTATAGCCGGATGATACGGACGGTAAAAATCCACAAGCTTTTTATTATCCTTATCCATTGCAAGGGTATACTGAGTAAGGTTATCCGTCCCGATATTGACAAAATCAACCTGGCTGGATAATTCATCGGACAAAATAGCTGCGGCAGGAGTTTCTACCATAAGTCCCAGCTTTATATCATCACTGAAGGTTTCGCCCCGAAGCCTTAATTCATTTTTAATTTCTTTGATCTCCCGCTTAACATAATCAATTTCCTCAATACTGCTGACCATAGGCAGAAGTATGGAAAGCTTGCCATATGTTGACGCACGATAAAGGGCACGCAGCTGAGTGCGGAAAAAATCGGAATTCTCAAGAGAAATTCGTATACCGCTGAATCCGAGCGCCGGATTTTTCTCCTGTGGGATATCAAGATAATCCATTCCCAATTCGGAGCTTCCGTTTACCGTGCTTATGACAACACCTTTTTCCCCGAATGCCTTAAGAAGTGTCTCATAAGTACGGATCTGTTCCGACTCATCCGGAGCCTTCCCTCTGTTGGTAAAAAGAGCCTCACTTCTGAAAATACCTACACCGTCAGCATCATTATTAAGTGCCTTTGATATATCATCAAGACTGCTGATATCGGCAGAGAGCCGGACATTTTGTTTATTTTTTGTCTGAGAAGGACGACCTATCTGATTTTTCAGTCTTATCTGCTGCTTTTTGTAGCGTTCGGATTTTGCTCTATAAAATGCAAGAGTATTTGTATCGGGATCAATAATAATCCTTCCCAACTGTCCGTCAACGACGACAGTTGCATCGTTATATTGTTCAAGCGGCTCGTCAATGCGGATAACGGACGGTATGCCCATAGTTCTCGCAAGAATTGACGTATGAGAGTTATATGAGCTTTCATTCGTTATAAATCCGAGAAGTTTATTTCTGTCAAATGAAATAGTATCACTCGGGAAAAGATTCTTTGCCGCTATGATAACGGGTTCATCCTCACTTATATCTATTCTGCACACATATGTATCCTGCAAAATTCCGATAAGAATATGTGCAACATCGAGAATATCATTATATCGTGCACTGAAATACTCGTCATCAAGGTTTTTAAAAACATTTGCAAGATCATTGAAAGCCTCATAAACCGCAGCTTCGGCATTTCTTCCCCTATTTATTTCCGTTTCCACGAGCTTTATAAGTTTAGAGTCCTCAAGCACCAGAAGGTGGGTTTTAAAAAGCACCGCTTCATCTCCGGTAACCTTTAGACAGGCATTTTCATACAGGCTTGCAAGGCATTTTTTTGCCGTAAACATACTTTTATGATATCTCTGCATCTCTGCATTTATATCATCTACTTTATATTCCTCAATATCCCCTAATGTATCCTCATAGAAACGGAGCTTTCCTATCGCTATTCCGTTTGAAACACCGGTACCTTTTATAACCTTCATAAACATCACCTCCGGTCACTATTTCGCACATATCCGGAAATACGATAACATCAAAACGTCTTTCACAGTGCAAAAAATACAGATGCACAGTTTAACATAACACTATCACTCACCAAAGCTGAAAATATCCCTATTTTGTTTTTAAATACCTCATACACAACATTCGGAATTTCCTCATCCTAAACGACAGGCAGCAGCGCAACATAACCATTCCATAACACGCTGTCATATCAAGGAATTTAAAATTCACTTCGTTTTCGTCAGAATAATTCATTGCAATATACTCATTTTCACCAATATCGTGCCTTGATCATTCCTTACGGATATTTCATCTTTTTAATCTGAAAGGTTATTTACTTCCTCTAATATAATTAAACAACTAAAACACCAAAATGTCAAGAATTTTAAGTCAACTTTTTGTATATTTATATTAAATTTCTTAAAATTATATATTAATTTTTCATTATAATATATAAAATAATTGATTTTAT
>CANPXK010000059.1 GCA_947585965.1 uncultured Clostridia bacterium | reverse complement strand
AACAGACTGCCCGCCATAACAGTCAAAGCGAACGCAGTGAGCGAACCCGCGAACATGACAGCGGCGGCACGCCGCCGAACGCAAGTGAGCGATCCCGCGAATTGCCTGCGGGGGTTCCCCCGCCCGCCGCAATTCGCTTGGAGGCGGGGGACTTATTGCCTATTTAGGTTAAAATATAAAAATTAAGTATTTTAGTATATTTAAAGACTGTTTTTTGAATAAAATTATATATTTTGCAGTATGAAAACAAAAAAATAACAAATTATGCTTTACTTTAGTCGGTTGTTATAGTAAAATATATGTTGATGAAATATATGGAAAAAGGAGTGTATGTAATAATGAAACCAAAATATAAGAGAGTATTATTGAAACTTAGCGGGGAATCACTTGCGGGAAGTGAGAAGCACGGAATAGATTTTGAGACTGTACAAAGGTTTTGTGAGCCGATAAAGAAACTCAATGATATGGGTGTAGAGGTTGCCATTGTTGTAGGAGGCGGCAATTTCTGGAGAGGACGTTCAAGCGGTAATATGGACAGAACAAGAGCAGACCATATGGGTATGCTTGCAACTGTAATAAACGCGCTCGGAGTATGTGATTCTCTTGAACAGCTTGACCTTGAGGTAAGGGTACAGACGGCTATATCAATGCAGCAGGTAGCGGAGCCGTACATAAGGAACAGGGCGATACGTCATCTTGAGAAGGGAAGAATACTGGTATTCGGCTGCGGAACGGGTAATCCCTTTTTTTCGACAGATACAGCGGCAGCACTGAGGGCGGCAGAAATAGAAGCTGATATCATTTTAAAGGCAACGATGGTTGACGGTGTATATGACAGTGACCCGAAGAAAAATCCCGATGCAAAGAAATTTGACAGGATATCCTTCCATGAGGTTCTCAATAATGACCTTGGTGTTATGGACAGCACGGCAGCTGCAATATGCAAGGATAATCATATACCTATTATCGTATTCAGTCTTGAAAATCCGGATAACATAGTATCCGCTGTATGCGGTGAAAATGTAGGAACGATAGTTGAAGAATAATCAAGGAGGTTTACTCAAATGAAAACAGTAATTAAGAATGCAGACGAAAAGATGGGAAAAACAGTGAGTCATCTTGAAACCCAATTTTCAGAGGTTCGTGCGGGCAGAGCCAATCCTTCTGTGCTCGATAAAGTCAGGATAGACTATTACGGAACGCCTACACCTGTAAATCAGGTGGCAGCCGTATCGGTGACGGAGGCAAGAACGCTCACGATCCAGCCTTGGGATTCATCCCTGCTCAGGACTATTGAAAAGGCAATACAGACGTCCGATATCGGTATTAATCCACAGAACGACGGCAAGGTTATCCGCATGATTTTCCCTCCGCTTTCCGAGGACAGACGTAAGGAGATCGTCAAGGATATAGCAAAAATGGGAGAGGAAGCCAAGGTTGCCGTGAGATCTGTCAGAAGAGAGGCTATGGACAAACTCAAGTCAATGAAAAAGAGCGGTGAGATAACCGAGGATGATCAGAAGCACGGTGAAAAGAAAATACAGGAAGTAACCGACAGTCATATAAAATCTATAGATTCCGCAACCGAGAAAAAGCAAAAACAGATTATGTCAATATAATACGGAGGGCGTGGGGGTATCTCAGGCATATTTGCATTATCTGTAATCCGCCTGACGATATGTATAAGTGCAATTTCTTGAAGGCCCCTTGGGAGGTTTTTTTCAATCAGAAATGACAGCGGCGAGCCGTCGCTGTCTATCGCTTTTTCATTCACTGCGTTTTATCTGTTTAACGGCAGTAAATGTGTTCATACTGTCGTCAGAAATATTTGTGGGTTTGTGGTATTGTTTGTGCTTTTTTGAGTTTTGCTGTAAGCGGGATATGACGGAATTGTACCCGAAAATGACAAGCTTGTGACTTATTTGCTTGGATTGATTTACAGTTGATCCGAATGGAGTAATTACAGCGCACAGTGCCGGTGCGGCACAGGATTAAGGTGATAAAATGGGAGATAATGATAACAATTTGTATATTCCCGAACACGTCGGGATAATTATGGACGGAAACGGAAGATGGGCGAAGAAAAGAGGTCTTCCGAGAAGTGTGGGACATAAGTTCGGTGCTCAGAATTTCCGCAAGATAACGAGGTATATAAGCAAAAGAGGGGTTAAAGTACTCACACTTTATGCTTTTTCAACCGAAAACTGGAAACGCTCCTCCGAAGAGGTAGGTGCTCTTATGAAGCTTTTTAAGCAGTATCTTATTGATTCACTTACAGATTTTCGGGATGATGATATAAAGGTTGTTTTTATAGGTGACCGTTCTGCATTTGATGATAAGCTCGTTGAGCTTATCAATGAAAATGAAGAGGTTTCCCGGGACAGAAAGGGTATGCTCCTTAATATTGCAATGAATTACGGCTCAAGAGCGGAAATACTTATGGCGGTAAAGGAGCTTTGCAGGGAAGTAAGAGACAGCGGACTTGACCCCGAGGGTATAACGGAAGAGGATATAGCTTCACATCTTTATACCGGCGGACTTCCCGATCCGGATCTTATTATACGCACAGGCGGAGAATTACGGTTGAGCAATTTTCTGCTTTATCAGTCCGCCTATTCCGAATTTTATTCCACGGAAACACTTTGGCCTGATTTCCATGATGAGGATTTTGATAAGGCAATAGAGGAGTTTAATAAAAGAAGCAGGCGGTTCGGGGGTGTATAAATGCTAAAACGTATTATGTCAGCAGGCATACTTATTATTTTTATGGCATCGGTTGCTCTTTTAAGCCTTAAGCTGACATTGTTTATAGATTTATTCGTTTCGGTGATATGTGCAGCGGCTGTGTTCGAGTTTTGCAAAGCTGTAAAGACACTCGGCGTTTTTCAAATAAGTGTTCTTAGTATAGCCTATGCCTTTGTGCTGCCATTAACGCTGACCTATGGTATTTCCGTAACGGTTTCATACGCTTATACGACCCTTATGCTTGCAATGCTTATATTTTTTCATGAGAAAATATCCTTTAAGGATTTTGCATATACTTACAGTATGACGCTTATAATAACTGTTTCGATGTCGCTTATTGTACTGATGACGAGTATGCATTCGGATTATTCAACAATGTATTTTATCATGTCGATAGCGATCCCGTGGCTTGCTGATGTCGGAGCATATTTTACCGGTGTGTTTTTCGGAAAGCATAAGCTCTGTCCGAAAATAAGTCCGAAAAAAACGATAGAAGGAGCCGTAGGCGGTGTATTGTTTTGCACTATTACAAGTGTTATTATGGGCTTTTTGTTCAATATAGTTTTCTATTCAAACAGTCTGGATATAAATTATGCAGGTCTTGCGATAATAGGTGTGATTGGCTCACTTCTGTCAATGCTTGGAGATCTGAGCTTTTCTGTAATAAAACGTTCGTATTTTGTCAAGGATTATGGAGATGTGATACCCGGGCACGGCGGAATTCTTGACAGATTTGACAGTGTGATTTGTTTTGTACCGTTTATGTATATTTTTACCATGTATTTTCCCGTGGTTATAAAATGAAGGAGTGATAGTTTTGGCTTCCAGAATATCTGTACTGGGTTCAACAGGCTCAATTGGAACACAGACGCTTGATGTTGCACGTATGCATGGGCTTAAAGTGACTGCACTGACTGCAAACAGCAATATAGATCTGCTTGAGCGTCAGGCAAGAGAATTTAACCCTGAGATGGTTGCTGTACTTGATCTCGGTGCGGCGGCTCAGCTTAAGATTGCCCTCGGCGATACAAACATAGATGTTTTTTGCGGTGAAGAGGGAATAAGGATGGCTGCCACAGAAGAAAGCTGCGACACCGTGGTTAATTCCATAGTGGGAGTGGCGGGTCTTTTGCCGACACTTGAAGCGATAAAGGCGGGTAAAAATCTTGCCCTTGCAAACAAAGAAACGCTTGTTGCAGGAGGAAGTATAGTTATGAAGGCTGTCAGGGACAGAGGAGTAAAGCTTTATCCCGTTGACAGCGAACACTCGGCAATTTTTCAGTGCCTGCAGGGCTGTCCTGAAAACTCACTCAAGAAAATAATTCTTACGGCATCCGGCGGTTCATTTTTCGGAAAAACACGGGATGAACTCAGAAATGTATCGGTAAAGCAGGCACTCAGTCACCCTAATTGGAACATGGGGGCAAAAATAACAGTTGATTCCTCAACAATGATGAATAAGGGTCTTGAGGTAATAGAGGCTTCATGGCTGTTTGATTGTAATGATGAGGATATAGATGTTGTAATACATAGGGAGAGCGTAATACACTCCATGATACTTCTTGAGGATAATGCGGTGATTGCACAGCTTGGAGTTCCGGATATGAGAATACCGATACAATATGCCCTTACATATCCCGGAAGACTTCCATCACCCGCGGCAGAGCCCGATTTTCCGGATATTGCAAAAATGACATTCTACAAGCCGGATTATGATACGTTTACCTGCCTTTCCGTCTGTCGTGAGGCACTGAGAAGGGGCGGACTTTATCCGACAGTGGCAAATGCCGCAAATGAGGCTGCGGTGGATATGTTCCTGAAAGAAAAGATCAGATTCCTTGATATAGGGGATATAGTATCCGATGCTGTTTCATCATTCAATGAAAACAAGGCGGATATATCGCTTGAGGATATTCTTCAGACGGACAGGGAAACACGCATAAGAGTCAAGAATAAATACTGATACGGGGGATGATTTTTACGGAAGCAGCGTTGTTGATTATTATAGGGATATTGCTTTTTGAGCTTATCATACTCATACATGAGGGCGGACATTTCGTTACCGCAAAGCTTTGCGGTGTAAAGGTAAACGAGTTTGCACTCGGAATGGGACCGAAGCTGATAAAATTCAAAAAGGGAGAAACATTATATTCACTCAGGTTATTTCCCATAGGCGGTTTTTGCGCCATGGAAGGTGAGGATAGTGAAAGTGAGGATGAACGGGCATTCGTCAATAAGAAAGTATGGCAGAGAATAATTATTGTTGTTGCCGGTGCCGTTATGAATATAATACTCGGTCTTGTGCTGATGATGATAACCCTTGCACCGAACAAATATTTTGCATCATCAACCGTTGCTGTATTTGCGGATAATGCAACCTCAAGTCAACAGCTGAAGGTCGGAGATGAGATAAAGGAGATAAACGGATATGATATAATCACCTCCACCGATATGAGCTTTGCTTTTGCAACCGCCAAGTCAAATAAGCTCAGCATGACTGTTAAGCGTGACGGAGAGTATGTTAATCTTACGGATGTACAGCTTCCGACTGTGGAGAGTGACGGAAAGGAGATATTGCAGCTTGATTTCAAGGTGGCGGCAATAGAGAATAATTTCGGTACGCTTATGTCGCAGACATTTTTGTCCACGGTATCGACTGTGAGAATGGTATGGGCAAGCCTTGCCGGGCTTGTTACGGGGCAATTCGGTCTTAACGAGGTTTCAGGTCCGGTCGGGATGACCTCTGCAATATCACAGGCAACGGCGAGCGGACTTGAAACAAGCTTCTGGGACGGACTGAACAATCTGATATATGTTATGATGATAATAACAGTCAACCTTGGTGTTGTGAATCTTCTTCCGATACCGGCACTTGACGGCGGAAGACTTGTATTCCTGATAATCGAGGCTATACGCAGAAAGCCCATAAAGCCTGAGCATGAGGGCTATGTTCATGCCGTCGGTATGCTTATATTATTTGCATTTATGATAATAATTTCAATTAAGGATGTAATTCAGCTTATTTTTTAGACGGAGTTGAAAAGCTATGAAAAGGAGAAAAACAAGACAGATAAGCCTTGGAAATACGGGTATAGGAGGAAATTCCGATATTACCGTGCAGTCAATGCTGAATGTACCTGCCTCAGATATAGAGGGGAGTGTAAGACAGGCTGTAGAGCTTGAAAAAGCAGGCTGTGAAATAATAAGGATAGCGGTTCCGGATAAGGCTGCCGTAAGGCTGATTCCTGCGATAAAAGACAGGGTAAAAATACCGCTTGTTGCGGATATCCATTTTGATTATAAGCTCGCTTTGGAGTCGGCCGCTGCAGGGATAGACAAAATAAGGATAAATCCCGGAAATATCGGAGATGATTCAAGGGTAAAGCAGGTTGCGGACGAATGCAGGAATAGGAAGATACCCATAAGGATAGGAGTGAATTCCGGCTCACTTGAAAAGCATATTCTCGCAAAATACGGAAAACCTACTCCGCAGGCATTATGCGACAGCGCACTTTATCATGCATCACTTCTTGAAAAATTTGATTTTTATGATATTGTTCTTTCCATGAAATCCTCAGATGTGGAATTTATGGCACAGGCATACAGACTTGCGGCAGAGAGGTGTGATTATCCGCTTCACCTTGGTGTTACCGAGGCGGGAACGGAGAGAATGGGAATAATAAAATCCTCAATAGGAATAGGCTCGCTTCTGCTTGACGGCATAGGAGATACAATTAGAGTGTCACTGACTGACGACCCCGTTAAGGAGGTATATGCGGCAAGGGATATTCTTAAAGCCCTTGGTTTGAAAAAGGACGGAATACGCTTTATCTCATGTCCGACCTGCGGAAGAACAAAGATTGACCTTATCGGTATAGCTAAGCAGGCTGAAGAGCTTCTTAAGGATTGCAGAAAAAATATAACCGTAGCAATAATGGGCTGTGCGGTAAACGGTCCGGGAGAGGCAAGAGAGGCTGATATAGGAATAGCAGGCGGAACGAATGAGGGACTTATATTTAAAAAGGGAGAGATAATAAGAAAGGTTCCGGAAAGTGAGCTTATTCGGGAACTTATGAAGGAAATAGATATGATGTGATATCCTCGTCGTATCTCAATGAGGTATGACCGGTTCTGACTACGATAAAAGAGGAGATATTTTGAACAGATTTGGAGATTTTTTTCAGAAGTATGCGGATATAACGAAGATAAAGAAGAATATAAATAACAGTGAGATACGGAATGTACAGATTGATGATAAGAAACGTTCATTGGTTATTGAGGCGGAATGTTCCGAGCTTATACCGAGGGCTGATATATTTGCGGCGGAGGATGTGATACGCAGCAGTGTTCTTGAATTGTCATCATGTACTTTTTCTCCGCATTATGACAGTGAATTATTTGATACGGATTATTATCCCGAGCTTGTACTTGAGCTGAAAAGAAGGAATGCCTCACTTAACGGAACGCTTAATGATTCAAGCATAACACTAGAAGGCAGCAGACTTACTATTGAGCTAAGCCATGGCGGAAGGGATATTCTGATAAAGCAGAAATTTGACAGAAATTTATCCGATCTTATAAGGAATGAATTCGGTATTTCCGTCGATGTCGGATTCAGCGGGGTTCTGACGGTTGACGGAGAAAGCAGCCAATATATCGAAAAACAGAAAATCACGGAAGAAAAACTTATCCGTGAAATGCAGATAGAACAAATGGAAAATTATGAATCCATGATGAATACGGCAAATGAAAGGAAGGCGTCTGCAAATCAGAAGCAGGTTAATCTTTCACCGACTATACTGCCGGAGATAGAATTCCGTGATGAGAATAATATTATACCCGCCTATGCACCGGAAAGTGCAAATCCTATATACGGTTCGCCGATACATGGTGATGTTACTCCGCTTAACAGAATTACGGAAGGCTCCGGAAAGGTTATCGTATGGGGTAACATCATTGATATTGAGATCATTGATATGAAAAAGGATCCCAAATCAAAGATAATAACGATAACAATAACCGATTACAGAGGTTCTTCCTTTGTCAAGCTTATGTCAAATATTGACAGATGCAGAGCCGTTACCGAGCTTAAAAAGGGTATGAATATTCTTGTCCGCGGCGAAGCAAAGTATGACGACTTTAAGAAGGATATAAGCATAATGGCAGCGGCGATAAGCACGGTTGCGGTGCCAAAGGTAGTGGATAATGCCGAAAAGAAAAGAGTAGAGCTGCATCTGCATACCAATATGTCGGCAATGGACGGAATGACAAGTGCCGGTGACCTTGTCCGCAGGGCAAATGAATGGGGGATGTCCGCAATTGCGATAACCGACCACGGTGTTGCACAGGCATATCCTGATGCAATGAATGCCTGTGATGCCATAAATAAAAAAGGCGGAGATTTCAAGGTAATATACGGAGTTGAAGCCTATTTTATAAATGACCAAGCATCCTCGGCTGTTGTGGGAAATTCGGATATGCCGCTTGACGGAGAATTTGTTGTTTTTGATATAGAAACCACGGGATTGAGTGCAAAGAAAGAAAGAATCACAGAAATAGGTGCATTCAAGGTAATAAACGGAGAGATCAGGGATAAATTTTCCACATTTGTAAATCCGGAAAGACATATTCCGGGGAAAATAACAGAACTGACGGGAATTACAGATGAAATGGTTGCGGATGCACCTTCAGAGGCTGAAGCAGTAAAGGCTTTTCTTGATTACTGTGGAGAAAATGCCGTTGTTGTCGCCCATAATGCGAGCTTTGACACTTCATTTATAAAGACGGCGGCGAAAAGAAACGGACTTCCGTACACACTGACATACATTGATACTCTTGCAATATCGAGGGGAATATTCCCACAGCTTAATAAGCATAAGCTTGACAGCATAGCAAAATTCCTGAAGCTCGGTGATTTTAACCATCACAGAGCCTATGATGATGCCAATATGCTTGCAAGAATTTTTCAGGTAATGCTCAAAAAGCTTTCCGAGGAATATGACATAAAGTCTGTTTCTGCGATAAACAGTACAATAGAAAAACCCGATTATAAATCATACAAATCATATCATCAGATAATACTTGCAAAGAATCAGCTCGGACTTAAAAATCTTTATAAACTGATATCGAAAGCACATATTAATTATTTTTACAAAAAGCCGCTGATCCCGCGTTCGGAGCTTGTTAAGCACAGAAGCGGACTTATTGTGGGAAGTGCCTGTGAAGCGGGAGAGCTTTTCAGGGCGATAGTTGAGGGTAAGGACAGGGAAGAGCTTAAAAAAATTGCTGCCTTCTATGATTATCTTGAAATACAGCCCATAGGCAATAATATGTATATGCTCAGGAACGGAACAGTGAACTCGGTTGAGGAACTGCAGGATTTCAACAAAACAGTTGTAAGCCTTGGCGAGGAGCTTGACATTCCCGTTGTTGCAACGTGCGATGTACATTTTATGGATCCGTACCAGAGTGAATACAGAAAGGTACTGATGACCTCACAGGGTTTTTCCGATGCTTCCGAGCAGGCTCCGCTGTATCTTAGAAATACAGCGGAAATGCTGAGAGAATTTGAATATCTCGGAAAGGAAAAGGCATATGAGGTAGTGGTTGAAAATACGAATAAGATAGCGGATATGGTGGAAAAGCTGCGTGCGGTTCCGAAGGGGAATTTCCCGCCGTTTATACCCGGTGCGGAGGAGGATCTTACACAAATAACTTGGGATAAGGCAAAAAGTATATATGGTGATCCGCTTCCGGAAATCGTTAAGGCGAGAATTGATAAGGAGCTTAATTCCATTATTAAGAACGGTTTTTCCGTTTTGTATATGACTGCACAGAAGCTTGTTGCAAATTCAAATGAAAACGGATATCTTGTCGGCTCCCGTGGTTCGGTAGGCTCATCCTTTGTGGCTACCATGTCCGGCATTTCTGAGGTAAATCCGCTTTGTCCTCATTATGTATGTCCGAAATGTCAGAACAGTGAATTTTTTGATGACGGAAGCGTCGGCTCGGGCTTTGACCTCCCGCCGAAAAAATGTCCTAACTGCGGGGCGGATTATATGCGTGACGGACACGACATACCCTTTGAAACATTCCTTGGCTTCAAGGGAGATAAGACGCCTGATATTGACCTTAACTTTGCCGGAGAATATCAGACGCGTTCACACAGATATACCGAGGAACTGTTCGGAAAGGAAAATGTCTTCAAGGCAGGAACAATAGGTACAATAGCGGATAAAACAGCAATAGGCTTTGTCAGAAGCTATGCGGAGAAGACAGGTATAACAGTAAATAAAGCCGAGGAGCTTCGTCTTGCTATGGGATGCACGGGTGTAAGAAGAACAACCGGTCAGCACCCCGCCGGAATGGTTGTTGTCCCGAGAATGAACGATATATATGAGTTCTGCCCGATACAAAGACCGGCAAACGATCAGAAAACAGATATTATAACCACGCATTTTGATTTCCATTCAATTCATGATACGGTATGTAAGCTCGATGAGCTCGGACATGATGTTCCGACAACCTATCACTATCTTGAGGAATATACGGGAATAAGCGTTATGGACGTTTCAATGAGTGATCCTGATGTGATGTCGCTCTTTACTTCAACGAAGGCACTCGGAGTAACACCGGAGGATATAGACTCGGAAACAGGAACATTCGCACTTCCCGAAATGGGAACGAAGTTTGTACGCGGTATGCTTGTTGAAACACAGCCGAAAACCTTTTCTGACCTTCTTCAGATATCGGGACTTTCTCACGGAACGGATGTATGGATAGGAAATGCTTCGGAGCTGATAAAAAATAAAATATGTACAATTTCCGAGGTTATCGGAACAAGAGATAATATTATGGTCTATCTTATGCATAAGGGACTTGAACCCGATATGGCATTCAAGATAATGGAGATAGTGCGAAAGGGTAATGCAACAAAGCTTCTTACGGAGGATCATATAAAGGCAATGAAGGAGCATGATGTTCCGCAGTGGTATATTGATTCCTGTATGAAGATAAAATATATGTTCCCGAAGGCACACGCGGCGGCATATATGATTGCAACGCTCCGACTCGGCTGGTATAAGGTGCACAGACCGAAAGAATATTATGCCGCTTATTTTACTGTCAAAAATGACGACTTTGACGCTGCACTTGTATGCAGGGGACGAGATGCCGTAAGGAGTAAAATGCAGGAGCTTAATATGAAGATCCAGAGCAGGGAGATAAAAACCACCGCAAAGGATGAGGGAACTTACGCCATGCTGCAAATCGTAAATGAAATGCTTGCAAGAGGTATCGAGGTGCTGCCTGTTGATATATATAAATCTGATGCAAAGAAGTTTATTGTTGAGGGAGAAAAAATAAGACTTCCGTTTGTGGCACTTTCGGGAGTCGGTGAGGCGGCTGCATATTCACTTGCAAATGCAAGAAACGAAGGGGAGTTTATCTCTATTGAGGATTTCCACGAGCGTGCAAAGGTTTCAAAATCGGTAATTGATCTGCTAAGGGAGACAGGTGCGTTCGGTAATCTTCCCGAAAGCAGTCAGCTTACGCTTTTTTGAGTAAGAGGGA
The DNA here is from genome assembly GCA_947585965.1 of uncultured Clostridia bacterium. Lineage (GTDB taxonomy): Bacteria > Bacillota > Clostridia > Oscillospirales > Acutalibacteraceae > UBA1213. The sequence continues at coordinate 3,777 of CANPXK010000059.1, read as the reverse complement.
GAAATTATATTTTGGAGGAAAAAATGGATACAGATGTAAATTTTGATATAGAGGAAAATATACCTGTCATAATGCTCAGAGGAGTTGTAGTATTTCCGGGATCTGTTCTTCATTTTGATGTTGCACGGAGTAAATCGGTAAATGCACTGACCGAAGCAATGAATAACGGACAGTTGGTATTTATCACGGCACAAAAGCAGCCTATGGACAGTGATCCCCGACCTGAGGATCTTTTCAAAATAGGAGTTTTTGCAAAGATTATGCAGACAACCACTATTTCTGAAAGCTACCTCAGAGTTGTTATAAAAGGTTTCAGCAGGGCAGAGGTACTCAAAATGAAAAATATGGATTCATATTATACTGCTGATATCAATATTCTCAGGGACAGACCTGTGGAATCTTCAATGCGTGCCGAGGCAATGGTTAATACGGCAATTGAAGCCATGGATGAGTATGCGATGTTTAATCCGAGACTTCCACAGGATATGCTGCTTACTGTGAGGAATATGACCGAGCCGGGAAAGCTTGCCGATTTCATAGCCGATAATATATTGAGGAACTATGAAAACAAGCAGGCAGTGCTTGAGACCCTTGATGAAGAGGAGCGTATGATCAAGGTATTGTCAATGCTTGCACATGATACCTCAATTATTGAAATAGAAACTGAGCTTAATGAAAAAACAAAGAATAATATAGATAATAATCAAAGGGAATATTATCTCAGGGAAAGAATGAGGGCAATACAGGATGAGCTTGGAGAAAAGGACGGCAGTGACGATGAAATACTTGATTATCTTGTCAGAATAGATGCACTCAGAACCACTGAGGAAAATAAGGAAAAGCTCAGGAAGGAGATCAATAAGCTTGAAAAAATGCTGTCGAATTCCGCAGAAGCCAATGTTATACGGAATTATATTGATACCTGTCTGGAGCTGCCGTGGGGAGTATATACAAAGGATAAGGTCGATATTGCTAAGATAAGAAAAAGCCTTGACAAGAACCACTATGGTCTGAAAAAGGTCAAGGAAAATATAATTGAAGCACTTGCCGTACGCAAGCTTAATCCGGATGTCAACGGTCAGATAATTTGCCTTGCGGGTCCTCCGGGAGTCGGAAAGACATCAATAGCAAGCTCTGTTGCAAAGGCGATAGGAAGAAATTACTATCGTGTTGCCCTCGGCGGAATACACGACGAGGCGGAAATAAGGGGACACAGAAGAACCTATATCGGAGCCATGATGGGTAGAATTATGTATGCGGTAGATCAGGCAGGCTCAGCAAATCCGCTCATACTTCTTGATGAAGTGGATAAGCTGGGAGGGGATTATCACGGCGACCCGACATCTGCTTTGCTTGAGGTGCTTGACGGCGAACAAAACTCAACGTTTTTCGATCATTATATAGATATGCCTTTCGACCTGAGTAAAGTCATGTTTATTACAACGGCAAATGATTATACGGCAATTCCGGCTCCGCTGCTTGACAGAATGGATATCATTCATGTTGACAGCTATACGAGGGAGGAAAAATTTTCTATTGCAAAAAAACATCTTATACCCAAGCAGCTGAAAAAGCATGGATTGACAGCAAGGAATTTCAAGATAACTGATGAAACGATTTATGACCTTATTGACAGCTATACAAGAGAAGCAGGAGTAAGGAATCTTGAGAGACTTATTTCAAAGCTTATGAATAAAGCTGCTGTAAAGATAGTTTCCGGTGAGACTAAAAAGGTTAATATAACAATGGATAATATTGAGGAGGAATTAGGGTCAAGGAAATATAAGCGTGACAGGATGAATAAGGAAAATGAGGTAGGTCTTGCGACCGGACTTGCATGGACGTCCGTCGGAGGAGAAACACTGCCGATAGAAGTTGCGGCAATGGACGGAAGCGGAAAAATTGAGCTTACGGGATCTCTCGGAGATGTTATGAAGGAATCCGCCCATGCGGCACTTACCTGTGTGCGTACTATGGCAAACGAGCTTCGACTTGATGCGGATTTCTATAAAAAGAAGGATTTGCATATCCATGTTCCCGAGGGGGCGGTACCCAAGGATGGTCCTTCGGCGGGAATAACAATGGCTACTGCGATAACTTCGGCTCTGACAGGTGTCCCGATAAGGAATGACCTTGCCATGACGGGGGAAATAACCATAAGAGGCAAGGTTCTTCCTATTGGCGGTCTTAAGGAAAAAACAATGGCGGCGTACAGGCTCGGAATAAAGACCGTGATTATACCGGAGGATAATAAATCCGATCTTGATGAGGTAGACGAGGTTGTAAAAAATTCGATAGAATTTGTGTTTGCGGATAATATAAAAACCGTGCTTGATACGGCACTGGTGCGACCCGAATGAGAGGTGCAAAGTGAATTTTAATATAGTTGAATTTGAGGCGTCATACGGAAAATCCGCACAGATACCGGAGTCGGATATTCCCGAAATAGTTTTTTCTGGGAAATCTAACGTAGGAAAATCGTCACTCATTAATAAGCTTCTCAACAGGAAATCAATGGCAAAGGTAAGTGCGACACCGGGAAAGACCGCAACAATAAACTTTTTCAGGCTTAAGGAGCTGCGTTTTGCCGATTTACCGGGTTACGGTTACGCTAAGGTATCTAAAAGCGAGAAAAGCAGATGGGCGGAGCTTGTTGAGGGGTATTTTGCACAGGACAGAAATATTGCCCTTATTGTGCAGATATGTGATATACGTCACAGTCCTACCGCTGATGACATGGATATGATAGATTTTCTGTATCATACAGGATATAATTTTATAATTGCCCTGACAAAGCTTGATAAGCTTAAGAAATCGCAGCGGCAATTGAGAATAGATACCCTGACGGATGAACTTTCGGAATTTGAGGGTATACGGCTTTATCCCTGTTCCTCACAGAACGGTGAGGGAATCGAAGAAATCCGGAAAGCTATTGAATGCAGTGTTGCCGAATGATGTAATAAAGCGTGGCTGTTACATAAAAAATCCCTTACCGGATTCTATGCGGTTTATTATTTTGAATAATTTTTCCGGATGTTGAAGTCCCCTCAGCCTGCTTTTGAGCTGAGGGGAAATTTTAAACGGTTCTATAGTGATATTTTTAAGCGGGCGGCGTGCCGCCGCTGTCATGTTCGCGGGCGGGGAAGCCCCCGCGGGCAATTCGCGGGATCGCTCACTTGCGTTCGCTTTGTTTATAGTGGTGGGTAGTCTGTTCCCGCGATAGGTAGTTTGCCTGACGGTGGGCGTAAGAGAGTGTCGAGAAAGCCTCTTGCGAGGCTTTCCGCATCTACAAATGACAAACTCATATCTTGTTCATCGGGTAAATTAACGGTCGAGCCAAAGATTAATTGACCTGAGTGAATTAATTACGGATTGACAGCGGCGGCACGCCGCCGGATTCTGTGTCGTAAGGTGAACGGTTCTATAGTGATATTTGCGGGAGGTTGCTCTGTCATAGAAGGGCGGCCTCCCGTCCGAATTATTGTCAGTTTTTACCAACATTTAGCGGATTATGGGATAGAAAGCATGGCGTTGATATTACCTAAAAAGCAGATTTGATTACTTGAATTACATCTTATAAATCTTTAAAAAAAGGGCAAAATATGATACAATAATAACGTAATATTAAATATCGTAATATTTATGGAAAAGGAGAGGCTATATGCGCGTTGCAGTCTGCGATGATGATCCGAAAGGTCAGGAACAGTTCATTCAGGCTATGTATGGATGGGATCCGACACAAGGTGCAGAGTGCTTTTCAGAGGGTGCTTCCATGCT
>CANPXK010000058.1 GCA_947585965.1 uncultured Clostridia bacterium | reverse complement strand
GAACAAGAGATAAGTATGTCATTTGTAGCTACGGAGCGGCTCGGAGAGCCGCTCTCGACACTTTCTGCCGCACACCGACAGGCAAACTAATTATCGCGGAAACAGACTTACCTCCATCACAAACAAAGCGAACGCAGTGAGCGAAAACGCGAACATGACAGCGCCGGCACGCCGCCGCGAATTGTCTCTTGACATTTCATAAATTCTGATGTAATATTATACTAAAGAGAGTACCGCACAGTAAGCGGTTTCTCCGATATAGTAGTGTTAAAAGAAACACCGCCAAATTGGACGTTGGGCGGTGTTTCTTATTTTTCTATGTAAAAAATAAGACGACTTCGTATGGTGATCTTTTACGATCTGATATACGAGTGCAATAACAGCCGTCAACATTATCACGAACTGATACAATTCGGATACTGACATAAGTTATCACCCCCCTTACGGGAGAAAACCGCCTACCACGCGGCGTGCCGCCGCAGTCAATCCGTAACTAATTCACTCAGGAAAATCAGTCTTTTGCTCGACCATTAATTTACTCGATGAACAACAGATGAGTATGTCATTTGTAGCTACGGAGCGGCTCCTCGGAGCCGCTCTCGACACTTTCTGCCGCACTCCGACAGGCAAACTACCTATCGCGGAAACGCACTACCCGTCCACAATATCAAAGCGAACGCAGTGAGCGAAACCGCGATCACGACAGCGGCGGCACGCCGCCGGTGCCGTGCCGGCACGGTCAATCCGTAATTATTTTACTTAGGTCAATTAATCTTGGCTCGACCATTAATTTACTTGATGAACAACAGATGAGTTTGTCATTTGTAGTTACATTATTAATTCATTTAACTTTTCTGCGGAGTTGTGCAGAGCGGCTGCCTCGTCTGCACTAAGACTTATCGGTACCTCCGCTTCAACTCCATCCTTGCCGACTATGGCAGGCATACTGAGGGAAATATCATTGATACCATAGCTCCCGTGGTGCATAAAGGATACGGGAAAAATAGACTTCTCGTCACGCATAATCGCTTCGCATATCCTTTTTACCGACATAGCAATGCCATAGTATGTGGCATTCTTTTTTTCTATGATTTCATATGCACTGTTTTTGACATTTTCTTCAATCTTATTCATTTCCTCTTTAAATTGTGTATGACCACGCATTTCACAGAAATTACATATCGGTATTCCCGATACATTGGCACTGCTCCATGCGGCAATCTCACTGTCACCATGCTCACCTATAATAAAAGCATGAACGCTTCGGCTGTCCACGTTCAGATGTTCTCCGATAAGATATTTCAGTCTTGCACTGTCAAGCACCGTACCCGAGCCGAATACTCGGTTTTCGGGATAACCGCTCAGCCTTGCCGCAGTATAGGTCAGAATATCTACGGGATTTGCCACAACCAGAAGAATAGCCGACTTATTTACCCTGCTTATTTCGGGTATTATGGATTTGAAAATATTTATATTCTTTCCGGCAAGGTCTAATCTCGTTTCTCCCTTTTTCTGACTTGCTCCGGCTGTAATTATTATGATTGATGCGTCCGATATGTCCTCATAATCGCCGGCATATATCTGCATAGGTTTTGCAAAGGGCAGACCATGGCTTATATCAAGAGCCTCACCCTCCGCCTTGTCCCTGTCGGAATCTATAAGAACCATCTCCGAAAAAAGTCCGCTTTGCATTATTGCAAACGCTGATGCCGAACCGACAAAGCCGCACCCTATAATTGCTGTTTTTCTGCTGTTAAGATTATCCATAAAAAATCCCTCCGAAGATACTATTGACATCTTCGGAGGGATATAAACCATCTGTTGGTCTGAAATTATATTATGATAAATGTACCTGATCCATCCGAGGTCAGCCGTGTCAGACCGTTGGCTGCTGTAGTGTTTCCGAATATAGGAGAGAAACTTCTACACATCAGTTATATATGTTAAAACACCCACCGTTTTCATCCCGGTGGGTGTTTTAACATTACTTTGACTGTTACACCAAAAAAGAAGTCCGGGGAAACCGGACTTCTTAAAAAGACATTGATTAATTATAAAGATCATTCATGGTATCAGTACCGCCAGCTGTAAGCATTGTAGTATTAGCAGGCAGACTAGAAGGATCTTCTACGAATATAATTGTACCCTTTGTCTGATGAACACTTGTATCATCTGCATTGTAGAAAGCAAGGTTATCATAAGGAACATCAAGACCTGAATACTTCTGAGCATCAGCAACTGTTGCAGCATTAGCAGCTGACAACTGTGCACTTACGCTTGCACCCTTAGATGCTGCACAGGAAATAGTAGAGCCATCACTGAATTTCATATCAGATGTGATAGAACCGGATTTAATTCCTGAATAGAGTGTCTTACAAGCTGAGTCAACTGATGCTGCTTCGCTCTCACCTGCTGAGTTGGAAGCACTCTGGATGATGTTTACAACTGCCGGGATTGCGATAGCTGCGAGTATTGCAAGGATTGCAATAACAACTACGAGCTCAACGAGCGTAAAACCTTTTTTGCTCTGCTTAGCGAGCAATTTCTGCTGAAGTGTCATAATAGATTACCTCTTTCTTAATAAAAATTTTTTCACTTGAACTCCGCACCTTGAAGGGGTAGGTGTTTTGTTCTTTGTTGTATATATATTAACTCTTTATGAACAAAATGTCAATAGTTTTTTTACGAAAAATTATATTTTTTCTGTAAAAACATCAACCGTTTTTTTGTATATTTTGACTAACAGTTTTAAAAAGTATCGTTATTATAAACTGTTTTCCTCCGTTTCCGACTGTTTTGTTGTCTGTTTCGCCCATTTACCCAAATCATTCAAAAAAATAATTATGAATAATCTTTTAATAAATTATAGAAATAATGTAAACACATCATTATAAGAGTACGCATATACCGATACATCGGTGCAGCAAAAACGCATAAAAAAGCAATTTTTTATACTTTCAAAAAACTCTGCCACATAAATTCCCGTTATAAACCGAAAAAACAGCGGCGTAAAACACGCCGCCGCAGAAATTTACTCATCTCCCGACATCGCATTCAGATGTCGGGTGTATCTTTACAACTTATACCTCCGGATCTTATTCCTCATTTTCTTCGCTGTCAATTACTTCCCTCTCATATCCGCAGCCCTCGGCATTACAGAAAAGCTTCGGCTTCTTGCCTTTCTTTTTGAACAATACCGCACCGCACTGAGGACATTTTTCGGTCGTCGGCTCATACCACGACACAAAATCACAATTCGGATAATTTGAACATCCGAAAAACTCCCTGCCCTTTTTGGTATTCTTCGTTATAACATCTCCTCCGCATTTCGGACACGGCACTCCTATCTTATTTACTATCTTTACAATGTTTTTGCAGTCCGGATATCCCGAGCAGGCAATGAATTTTCCGTATCTTCCGTATTTGACAACCATAGGCTTGCCGCACTTTTCGCATATGAGATCCGTCTTATCCTCCTCAAGCTCGATTTTGACACCTTTCATATCTTCCTTTGCGGCTTTAAGCGTCTTGTCAAAATCACCGTAAAAATCCGTCAGAAGCTGTACCCATTCATAATTGCCCTCTTCAACCGTGTCAAGATTTTGCTCCATCTGTGCGGTAAATTTAACATTAGCTATCTTTGGGAAACGTTCCTCCATAAGCTTTGTCGCTGCCTCTCCAAGCTCGGTGGGAATAAGAGTCTTTCTGTCCCTTTTGACATATCCCCTTGTCGTTATTGTACTTATAGTTGCGGCATAGGTTGAAGGTCTGCCTATTCCGTATTCCTCAAGTGCCTTGATAAGACTTGCCTCGGTATATCTTGCGGGCGGCTGCGTGAAATGCTGATTCGGAATTATTTCCTTTGTTTTAAGCAGCATACCGTTTTCAAGCGGCGGAAGCTCCGACTCCTTTTCATCTCCCTCTCCGTCGGCACTCTCAACATAAAGAACCGTATAACCGTCAAAATCCACAACATAACCCGAAGCCTTGAAAATATAATCCTTGACGGCAATATCAGCCTGAGTGGTTTTCTGAATACATTCAGCCATCTGGCAGGCAATAAACCTCTCCCATATCAGCTTATAAAGCTTATACTGATCCGATGTAAGGTTATTTTTCACCTTAGACGGCTCAAGGTCTATCATAGTCGGACGTATAGCCTCATGTCCGTCCTGTGCGTTTGAACGTGATTTGAAACGTCTTCTCTCCTTCGGGAGATATTTTGCACCCCATTTATTTTTAATGAATACCTCGGCAGCGTCAAGAGCATCCTCCGAAAGTCTGAGAGAGTCTGTTCTCATGTATGTTATAAGACCGACTGCTCCCATTCCGTCTATATCAACACCCTCATACAGCTCCTGTGCAACCTTCATTGTCCTCTTTGACTGAAACCCTAACTTTCTTGAAGCCTCCTGCTGCAGCGTGGAGGTAATAAACGGAGGCACCGGTTTTTTTCTCCTTGTGCCATGCTTTACCTTCTCCACAACAGCCTGCTGACCGTCCATAGCCGCGAGAATTTCCTTTGCCTGTTGTTCATTGTCTATCTTGACTTTGCCGTTTCTGTCGCCGTAGAATGTGGCGGAAAAAGCCTTCCTGCTTCCCTTGGGTATAAACTTTGCGTCAATCGTCCAATATTCCTCCGGCTTGAATGCCCGTATCTTTCTTTCCCTGTCAACTATAATTTTTACTGCAACAGTCTGCACCCTTCCCGCCGAAAGACCCTTTCGTATCTTCTGCGACAGAAACGGGCTGAGCTTATAGCCGACCAATCTGTCAAGTATTCTTCTCGCCTGCTGTGCATTTACAAGGTCGATATCTATCTTCCTCGGCGCACTCATTCCGTTATCTACTCCCGTTTTTGTTATCTCATTGAACGTAACCCTGTTTTTATCATCAAGATCCAGTCCGAGCAGATATGCCAGATGCCATGATATCGCCTCTCCCTCACGATCAGGGTCGGTCGCAAGGTATACATAATCGCTTTTTTCGGCAAGCTTCACAAGATCATCGGCAAGCTTTTCCTTGCTCTTTATGATCTCATACTTCGGCTGAAATTTTTTCTTTATATCCACACTCAGTCTGTTAGGGTTGAGATCCCTTATATGCCCCATTGATGCAACAACCTCATATCCCGGTCCGAGATATTTCTTTATGGTTTTCGCCTTTGCCGGGGATTCCACTATAACAAGTTTTGACATTATATTTCCTCCGAATAATTAGTTTCTTACATATCGTCCGCCCGGCAGCTTCCTTATCAACCCGCAAATCTGAAGCTCGGTAAGTGCTGCAAGGGCCGCACCTATTTCAAGACCTGTCTTACTTTTGATCTCATTTACATGAATAGGTGTATCTGAAATTGTATAATACACCGTGGAAGCATTTTCTGTCAACTCCTCCGATGAAATTTTATTATTTTTTTCTTCTTTTTTGCCGCTTTTGCTCTCTTTTGCCTTTTTCGGAGCCGTTTTTTTATCCGACTTACCCATATTATCTCTTTTTCTGTTTTTTCGCCCTACCTCCACATCGGCGGGTTTTACTTCCTCATGTTTTTCCGACTCGGCTCTTTCTCTTGCCTCAACCACCTCAAGTGCCTTAAGAACATACGGCCGCATTTCATCGCTTGCCTTGAGAAGCTCCGCTCTTACAAATTCGGAATCCATTCCTTCCAATGCTCTCTGTGCAACTCTGTTTCCGATATTATAATCAAGTCCTACATCAAGATCATACTTCTTTATAATTCTCCTTAATTCAATTGCCCTTTTCCGATAATCACTGTCCATAAGTCCCCCGACCCTTGAAGCGGGACTCGAGGGCGGCTCAGGCTCGCCTGCTATCTGCCGCTGCCACATCTCATCCATATATCTGATATCGGCTTCCCTCTCCCTTGCTTTTCTCTCCTCCTCGGACAGTTCCTCGTCAGGCTCTGTATTTCCCGTTATTTCCTCCGTCTGATGTTCCTTATCCGATTCGGGCGGTGTATTTTCATTTTTCTCCTGCCCGGACAGTTTCAGTTGTTCCCCCGACGGTTCGCAATAATACATACCGTTTTTGCAAAGAGCAGTCATAATCTGATATCCCGTCGGAACATTCAGCATACGCTTTTCATCTGTATGTAAATCAAGACCGTCCGCCTTTACCGCAAGCGTCCGCAAAAGCTTTGTTTCAACCGGCGGATTAGGATTATCACCACCGCTATTTTCATTCCTGCCCCTGTACCAATCAAGAATATCATTATATCCCAATGCAGGGGAAAATCCGTTTCTTATGAGAATATTCACTCCCGCCGCATTGGCATGAGCCGCATCCCCGGGCACAGCGAAAATTTTACGCTTCTGTTCTATAGCATACTTAACGGTAATAAGCGCCCCGCTCCCGAGTCCCGCTCTTACAACAACAGTACAGTCCGACATACCGGATATTATCCTGTTCCTCATCGGAAATGTAAATTTCGTTGCCGGATACCCCGGAGGATATTCGGACACTATCGCTCCTCTTTTCGGTATCTCCGAAAGAATGTAATCAGCCATTCCTCCGCCGAGCATATCAATTCCGCAGCCGATAACACAAACAGTACGTCCTCCCGCATCCACTGTCCCTCTGTGCGAATAAATATCAACACCGTACGCTCCTCCGCTTACCGTGACAACATTATTTTTTGCAAGATCATATCCGAAATTATACGCAAGTGAGGTTCCTGTTTCTCCTGCATTTCTCGTTCCTACCATCCCCACATAAAATTCTTCCTCCGGCGGCAGAACTCCGAGAACATATAATACAACAGGCGGTGTGCCTATCTCTGAAAGCCTCTTCGGATAACTCTCACTTGTATACGGTATGATCCTATACCCATGCTTTGCACATAAATCTATGGTTTTTTCCGGATAATCGAGTCTTTTATCACACAGCTTCGCCATTTCGGTTTTAGAAAACATTCCCATCATATTATAGTCCTTTTCATTTGCATTATAAATGTTTTCCGCATCACCAAAAAATTCCGTCACTGTACGCAGCTTTTTATTATCAACACCGAAACAGCATTGAAGCCATATCCAATATTTTAATTTATTCTCCTGCATAAATATGCACCTCCTTATTACAGCTTATTCGCATATATGTATTTATAAATTGAATTTATACAATAAAATCGCAGCAGCGGCAGAAGCATTAAGTGATTCAGCTCTGCCCTTCATTTCTATTCTAACCCGACTCTGACAGGCATCTGCCGTTTCCTTTTTCAGTCCGTTGCCCTCGTTTCCTATCAGCATTATTCCCCCGCCTGAAAAGTCTATATCCTCTATATTTTCAGCCTCATGCGGTGTTGATGCATAGGTACATATACCCCTGTCTTTCATATCATAGACAAACTCGGTCATATCATCAACTATCATAAACGGCAAACGAAAAATCGCACCCATACTCCCCCTTACTACTTTAGGAGAAAAAACATCGCAGCAGCCGGAGGAAAGTACCACTCCGTCACTCCCCAGTGCCTCAGCCGTCCTTAGTATAGTACCAAGGTTTGTCGGATCCTGTATATTTTCGAGAGCCGTATATTTTTTCCCTTTTTCAATCTCCCTCATTTTTGTCCTTAGTTCTGATTTTATTATACACATAAATCCCTGGGGCGTTCCTGTATCGGCTATTCTGTCAAAAACCTCACGGCTTACCTCACAGCTGTCATCTGCCGCCGATACTATCCTCTCGAAATCCTGATTGTATTTTTCTGCAGCTTCCGCGGTATACAAAAAATTTACTATGTCTGCCCCCGACTGAAGGGCATCCCTGCAAAGGCGTATACCCTCGGCAGCAAAAAGTCCCTTTTGTCTGCGTTCCTTTGCACTTGACATAAGTTTTGTTATTTCTTTTATAAATCGGTTATTTTTTCCGCTTATCATTTTTTTCACCGTCATTTCATAGCAAAATGAATTTTCACTCTTTCTTTTATTTCCAAAGCCGTATCGGAAATTCCATGTCCCTTTTCATCGACAATTATATCCGCATATTTTTCATAGAGCGGCACTCTCTCATTGTAGAGTTCCCTAAGGGTTTGTCCCTTTTTCATAGAAACCCCTCTTTTTGTAAGATCCCCGAGACGTCTTTTTATCTCATTATATGGCAATCGTATATATACAATTACTCCTATCTGTTTAAAATGTTCCATTGCGTTTTTCCCGTAGACAACACTGCCGCCTGTTGCTATAACCGTACGGTCTGCTATAATCCTACTGTTAATTCTGTCCTCTATTGCATTAAAGCCGTCGACGCCCTCCTGTTCTATTATTTCACAAAGAAGTCTTCCGTCCGTTTCCTGTATCAGAAGATCGCTGTCCATGAAGCGGTAGCCCATAGCCTTTGCCAATACCACACCAACCGTACTTTTGCCGCATCCCGGCATTCCCACAAGAATTATATTTTTCATACACACCCATTCCTTTCACTCTTTACAAACATACAAATATCATAACACATCCCCCCACCAAAATCAATGCCGGCGGCGTGCCGCCGCTGTCATGTTCGCGGGGTCGCTCACTTTCGTTCGCTTTGTTTTTTGTGGAGGGGTAGTCTGGTTCCGCGATAGGTAGTTTGCCTGACGGAATGCGGCAGAAAGTGTCGAGAGCGGCTCTTACGTGCCGCTCCGCAAACAGAAATGACAAAATTATCACTCGTTCATAGAGTGAATTAATGGTCGAGCAAAAGATTAATTAACCTGAGTAAATTAATTACGAACTGACAGCAGCGGCACGCCGCAAATGACAAACTTATCACTCGTTCATAGAGTAAATTGATGGTCGAGCAAAAGATTAATTAACCTAAGTAAATTAATTACGAACTGACAGCGGCGGCACGCCGCTTGTTCATCGAGTAAATTTATGGTCGAGCCATAAATTAATTGACCTGAGAAAACTAATTACGGATTGACCGTGCCGGCACGGCACCGCAGGTATATTAAAACGGACCTTGCAGTATGCAAAGTCCGTTTATGTTCCGACACCGGAATAAAGATAATCAGTTTTCCCTGAGAGCCTGCTGAAGCCACACATACCCTATATCTAAGGCTGCAAACAAATCAGGCTGTTCACCCGTCTTTGCTATCGCTTTCTGCGGGCTTACATTGATATCCGTGTTGAGAAGCTGCACAAAAACCTTATCAGCAATTTTCATGCCCTGCATTGTGCTGTTTTCCACCACGTTGATAGGCTTTATCTCTTTTTTCGATTTTATCTGCATCCTGACAACATAGTTGTCTCTCATATCTCCATAATAGAGAAGATCTCCGCTCCTTACAAGCGGCTTTCCCTTATACATAGGGAAACGTGTCTTAGTCTCCGCCATAATCAGACCTCCGTTCTTTCTTTCCCGTCAATACCGGCCATATCTGCACGCATCAGATATTAAGGTAATTCTTTAACAGAATTTCCAGAAGATCATCCCTGTCGATCCTTCTGATAAGGTTGCGTGCATTGTTATGGGTGGTGATATAGGTCGGATCCTCAGAGAGAATATAACCCACAATCTGATTAACCGGATTATAACCCTTTTCCCTGAGAGCATTATACACCGTTGTCAGAATAGCCTTCACGGACTCGTCACGGTTATCCGAAATCGAAAATACTATTGTCTTATCTGTTGCGTCACTACGCATCCATATCACCTCCACGTCTATTTTATTCTAACACATATCCAAGCGAAATACAATACAAACCGATTATTTTTTTGCTTTTATCTGAAATAAGGCATTTTTGTGTTATTTGTATTATAAATCGTTATGCAGTTTTTATTGTAACATTTATATCGGCAAGCTTATTCGTTATACTGTCAATTACCTTTTGAACCTCGGCTGATGACAGAGTTCTTTCATTTGAGGAAAACTCAAAACGAACGGTAATTCTGTGAATTTCCTCCGTATCATAGGTATCGACAACGCTTACATTTTTGATTAATCCGCTGTCATCCGATTTCCAGCAGCGGGTAAGCTCGGCAAAAAGCATTTCCTTCGGCATATCGAGGCTGAGGTCATAATCCATTGTCGGATATTTTGAAGGCTCATCATATTCAATAGGCTTTGTATCGGCAGCAGCAAATTTATTTACGTCAATCTCCGCAAATACTATATTACCCTTCTTGTCTATATTTTTTTCCACGGTCGGGTGTACTGTTCCTATAATACCTATATCAATACCTCCGAGTATAACCCTGTTGAGATTTACCGGATGCTCATAGGGGTGTGTCGGTTCAGTCCTGACAAACTCAAGCTCAGAGTGCTTTACATCTCTTGCAAGCTCAACAAGGATATCACGAAGTCTGAAATAGAGGGTTTTAAGCTCCGTCTGCTTGCTGTATAGTGTAATACCGAGTTTTTTATTTTCTATACACAAATTATTCTCATCAAGTCCGTTTACAACTCTGCCTATCTCAAATATACCGAACTCAGGTGAATATGATACATTCGACTTAACCTGACAAAGCTGTGTGGGTATCATGGAATTTCTCAGTGTTTCGATATTCGGGTTCGTTGCATTTGCAAGTCTTACATTTTCCTCCACAGGAATACCTATTGCCCTTTGCTCGTCACAATATGCCCAGACATATGAATGTACCTCATGCAGACTGAAACGCTTTACAAGGATATCCTTAATTTTTTCCTCGTCCGTCTTTATCTCGTCCTCCCTTATCGGGTAAAGGGGAGAAAGTGCTGTATTTACTTCAAAATTATCATATCCGTATATTCTTGTAATTTCCTCTATAATATCCGCATTCATAGTTACATCCTTGGTAACTCTCCATGACGGAACATTAACCGTAAAGCTGTCACCCTCACGCTTTACACCAAAGCCGAGACCGGTAAGGGTTTTTACAATCGTTTCTCCGTCAATTTTTATACCTGTATATCTGTCAACAAATGCCTGATTGAAATTCAGCACAACAGGCGAAAATTTCTCAACATACTCATCAGTGAGCGAAGAAACCACCTTTACCCCGCTGTCATATTTTTTAAGAAGATACAGAAAACGTCCTATTGCCAGTACTGTCATTTCAGGATCAAGGCTCTTTTCATAACGCATGGAAGCGTCCGTTCTGTGCGAAAGCCTTACCGTAGATTTTCTTATGCTTGCGGCATCAAAATTTGCGGATTCAAGTGCAAGTGTAGTTGTATCCTCAACTATCTCGCTGTCAAGACCGCCCATGATACCTGCTATGGCAACAGGCATATCTCCGTTGCATATCATAAGTGTATTTTCGTCAATATTTCTTTCAACACCGTCAAGGGTCCTGAAAGTAAATTTCTTATCGAAGCGTTTTACCCTGATTTGCTCCACTCTGCGTGCATCAAATGCGTGCATGGGCTGACCCATTTCAAGCATGATATAGTTTGTGAGGTCGGCAAGGAAATTTATTGCCCTCATTCCGCAATAGTACAGTCGTATTCTTATATTAACCGGACTGATGTTTCTTTTGATATTTTCTACCTTTATGCTGCTGTATCTTTTGCAGAGCTTATCCTCAACCTTGAGGTCAACGCCCGGCAGATCGGAATATAGCGTGAGGTCATCCATTTCCGGAGTTTTAAGAGGTCTGCCTGCAAGTGCGGCAAATTCTCTTGCTATTCCGTAATGTCCCCAAAGATCGGGACGATTTGTAAGAGATTTATTGTCAACCTCGAAAATTATATCGTCAACATCATATATTGTTTTGATATCCGTACCGTTAGGAACATCATCCGTTATTTCCATTATGCCCGAATTATCGTCCGATAAACCTATTTCCGATTCTCCGCAGCACATACCGTTTGATGTATAGCCGGCGAGCTTTCTCGGTGCTATGGTAATATCTCCTATTTTCGCACCGAGCTTTGCAAATGCGGTTTTCATTCCGACACGCACATTTTTTGCTCCACACACTACATCTATGAGCTCTCCCTCTCCTGCATCAACCTTGAGAAGGTGAAGCTTCCTTGATTCGGGATGCTCCTCAACGGATTTTATTTCAGCAACAACTATTCCGCTGATATCCGAACCTTTGTAAAATATTTCATTTTCCACCTCTGCGGTAGAAAGAGAAAATTTGTGGATAAGATCAATCTTATCGAGTCCTTCAAGATCCACAAAATCGCAGATCCAATTCATTGATAAAAACATATTATATCTCCCTGTCAAATTTTATTATCTTTTAATCGTCATCTCTGAACTGTGACAGCACCTTAAGACTTCCGCTGTTAAGGTCACGGATATCCTTTATTCCGTATTTCATCATTGCAAGTCTTGTCAGACCAAGACCGAATGCAAATCCTGTATATTCATCGGGATCTATTCCTCCCTCACGAAGGACATTAGGATGTATCATACCGCACGGACAAAGCTCCAGCCATCCGCTGTGCTTGCATGACGGACATCCGTCACCGCCGCATATAAGACAGCTTATATCAAGCTCAAAGCCCGGTTCCACAAAGGGGAAAAATCCCGGGCGAAGCCGCACTCTTATATCCTTTCTGAATACCTCGGAAAGCATTGTCTTCATAAAGTAAATAAGATTTGAAATTGATATATTCTTATCTACCATCATACCCTCCATCTGGAAAAAGGTGTTTTCATGGCAGGCGTCTGTCGCTTCATTTCTGAAGCAGCGTCCGGGGAATATTGCCTTTATCGGCACTCCGTTATTTATAAGACCGGGACCGTATTTTCTGAGTATTGCATTTTGTGCGGCTGAGGTCTGTGATTTAAGAAGCTGACCGTTTTCAAGATAATAGGTATCCTGCATATCCCTTGCCGGGTGATCCTTTGGAATATTTACTGCCTCAAAACACTCATAATCGGTTACAACCTCGGAATAATCCTCAACGGTAAAGCCCATTGATTTAAAAACAGCCTCACATTGTCTTTGAACAAGCGTTATCGGGTGATATGATCCCGAATTATCGGCAGCAGGAGCGGTTATATCGAACACGGGCATAGCTGCAATTTCTTCCTCAATCTGCTTTTTACGCAGAATTTCCGTTTTTTCCTCAATCCGTTCCGCAGCAAATTCCTTAAGCATATTGACATCTGCACCGAACGCCTTTTTTTCCTCCGGGGAAAGATCCTTCATTCCCTTAAGAAGTGCTGTAATACTTCCCTTTTTTCCGAGATAAGCCACTCTCAGCCTATCAAGCTCAGAAAGCTCCGTTATATTCGAGAGCTCCCCTTCAAATTCCTCTTTCAAACGTAAAATTTTTTCGTCCACTATTATACCTCCGTTTTTATAATACATAAAAGTCCCCATACAGACGATCTGTACAGGGACGAAATAACAAATATTCCGCGGTACCACCCGAATTTTTGCGGTTACGCAAACACTCTTACGGCATATAACGGTACCGATCCGTTGCCGCCTACTGTCACCCATGTTCAGCGGCACCGCTCCAAAGCGAACTTCACCCCCGCAGCCGTATGCCGCTTTCAGCCGTGTCGACACTCTCTTTGACAGCCATCCGGGAATTACTTTTCTTTATCAACGCGTTATGTAGTAATTATAACATATATTCGGAAAAATTCAAGACAAAATTTCAATAACTTTCCCTCATCAAAAATTATGACCCTTATTCAACCTCCACATTATCAAGACCGTATTCAAGAATTATACTTATGATTTCATTCCTTGAACGGTTTGTTTCATTTACAAGCCTGTCCAGACGTTCAATTATTTCATCCTTAAGACGCACTGAAATTACTTTGCTTCCATCCTCTCCTTTAAGAGGATTTCTTTTTTTTATTTTAAGCTTGTTGTCATTCATAATATCACCCCTTACTACAGATTGTAAATTCAATTTATTAATAAGTATATACTACAAATTTGTATTTTAATCGTACAGGAATTAATTTCCCGACAAAAATATAATTAAGTATTATTATATGTAATAATTGTATATTTTTTGTAATATTATATACAAAATTGCTATTGACATAATTTGATAAATATATTACAATTTGTAGTGTAATAAAAAATACATATTTATTACAAACTTTTTAACAGGGGGAATTATAATGAATCAACAACCAAACAATTTTCAAAGACCAAACGACCCCGGCAAGGGGACAGGAGCTGCATCACTCGTATTGGGCATTGTCGGACTTTGCACTGGCTGGCTGTACGGCGTCGGCTGCGTACTGGGTATAATCGGTGTAGTTCTTGCCGTTGTTTCCGGCAACAAAAGCTCAACAGTCGGTCTTAACCGCAATGGGCTCGCAATAGGCGGTCTTGTCTGCTCAATTATAGCAATAGTATCGGGTGCGGGCTGCTTAATCTGTACAGTTTGTGCAGGAGCAGCCACTTCCGGTGTGGCATCAAGCTTTACTTCCTACAATTTTTAGGCGGAAACTGTTACCTTGCAATATGAGGCGGCACACACCGCCTCATAATTTACATTTAGCGTAATAAGGTACAGTACCGATTCCGCTGCTGTATCTCTGCTCGGAAAGGAGACGTTATGCTGCCGACAATATCTCTTCTCGGATTTGATATATCAACATACACCATAATGGCTTTGCTCGGACTTGTTTCAGCAGCCCTGTTAATTTTTTTTCGATGCAGGGGAAACAAACAGATCAACCGTGTACAGATAGTGAATATACCTGCCGTTTCTGCCATAGGAGTTTTTTTCGGCGCCCATATTTTATATGGAATCACACATCTTGACAAATTCTGGCTGTGCATTAATAACTTACAGACTGTTTTTGCATCATGGGATAATTTTTTATTCTATTTTACCGATATCTTCGGCGGAATGGTATTTTACGGAGGACTTATCGGGGGGATAATTGCAGGTTATATTTATTGTAGATGTCTTAAGCTTGATATTATGACTTATTCCGATGCGCTTACACCGGCAATACCGTTATTTCATGCATTCGGCAGAGTCGGCTGTTTTCTTGGAGGCTGCTGCTACGGGATAGAAAGCTCCTGGGGATTTCAATATGAACACTCACTCGTCCCCGAAGCAAACGGTGTCACAAGACTTCCTATACAACTTCTTGAGAGCGTGGGGAATCTTGTTATAGTCGCAGTCCTTATTCTTCTATCAAAAAAAATACATACAAAAGGCTTTCTTCTTCCCTTGTATTTACTTATGTATGGTATTTTACGGTTTACAACAGAATTTTTCCGTGGCGATGAAATACGCGGTTTTCTTTTCGGAATATCAACATCGCAATGGATAAGTGCATTTGTAATAATTGCTTCTACAACTGCATTAATGAAAATAGTTA
>CANPXK010000057.1 GCA_947585965.1 uncultured Clostridia bacterium | reverse complement strand
GCTTGAAAAGATACTGAGTGACAGAAATATAAAGCTTGCTTACAAAAGAGTATATGCAAACAAAGGAACAAGCGGTACTGTTAATTGTTTTGGCGAAGCACATCTTCACTTAACAAACCAATCCCTCTAAAGTAGATTTTAGGTTGACGCTTGCCGTCAGCCTTTTTTTCTTGGCTAATAACGATGTGGTCAATAAAGTCCGCAACTATTTCCTTTGTCAGCTCTCCAATTTCGCCTTTTGTGCAATAACTGTCAACTACATCAAAAAAACCCTTCATAGCTTCTCTCGTTTTACCGAGTTCTACTATTTTCTTGTTGCAGTCTAAAATTTTTGCTGTCAGGCTTTTTTGCTCTGAGCAGTATTCGGAAGAAAGCTTCTGAAACATCTCAAGAGAAATATTTCCTTTAACTTTGTCCTCATACAACGATTTAATGATTTGATCTATCTCGTCTGTTCTCTTTTGTGCGGACGAGATTTCTTTTTTTAGTTCAGTCTGCGTAAGTCCGTTTTGTTTCGTAAACTCAGAGGAAATGATTTCCCGAAATTTTTCGGGACTTTTTCTTGCTGTTTCCAAAAGCTGATTGATCATTTTCAGAACAATATCAGCAAGAACCTTTTCGGCGATGTAGTGTGAAGTGCAGGAACGTTCCCTTAGGGTAAGTGCCTTGCGATAGGTGGAGCAAACATACGCTGCCGGATGATAATTCCGTGACCGGATAATCAACATTCTGTTGCCGCAATCTGAGCAATATGCTTCTTCAAAAAGCACTGGCTTTTCGATAGCGGCTCTGCGGCGTTTTTTACTCCTGATCTTCTGCACTCTGTCAAAGAGTTCTCTACTGATAATTGCTTCGTGTGTGTCCTCAAAAATTTTTATATCTTCGGGACTGTTCTTGACAATGATTTTGCTGCACAGTCCTTTCTTGCGATAGCGGAAATTAACAGTGTCACCGCAGTATTCCTGTTTGCTCAGAATTTGCGAAACTGTTTGTGCTGACCAAAGATACGGATTGCGTTCTGCAACGCTGCCTTCTTTCGCTTTGCCTTTGTACGCTGTGGGATTTTTTATCCCGTTAGCAAAAAGATAATTTGCGATCTGCTGTACACCTTTTCCGCTTGCACATAACTCAAAAATTTTCCTGACAACCGAAGCTGCTTCTTCATCAACCATCCATTGACCATTTTCGTCTTTTTGATAGCCATAAATAGCCCTCGTGGTCAATCGTTGTCCTGCGTTACCTTTGCTCTCTATGACAGCCTTTTGCTTTTTGGCTATGTCCTTTGCATAGAAGTCATTTATCAGATTATGAAACGGTGCAAATTCATTCGTTCCGTTTATACTGTCAACATTGTCAGTTATAGAAATGAACCGTATGTTGTTTTCCAAGAAAAACTTCTCGGTGTAGTATCCTACCTGATAATAATTTCTGCCAAGTCGGGACAGGTCTTTGACAATTACAGTGCCGACAATCTGACTTTCGATATCTTCGATCATTCTCTGAAAATCAGGACGGTCAAAGTTTGTACCCGAATAGCCATCGTCAACATAGAACTGACAATTTCCCAAGCCATTGTTAGCTGCATATTCCTCAAGAATTTGCTTTTGGTGGATTATACTGTTACTGTCACCTTGCAGCTCATCGTCTGAGGACAGCCGAGCATAAAGTGCAGTGATCTTGTATTGTCCTGTTTGCATTTACATTACTCCTTTCCGCAAACAGACAATAATTGAAATTCAGTGGTTTCAATACAATACCACAATCCACCCCAAAATGCAAGCGAGGTTGTGCAAAATAACGCACAGAGAGAATTACCCCTCTAATAACAAGCCGAAAATAATGCGAAATCGCACCCCCATAAAAACGCATTTTTCTAAAAATTCAGCGTTTTGCACAAGTCGGAGATTTGTGCATAGTGCGTTATGACTGATTTTCTTAACTTCTGTAATATGCGTTTTCTCTTTCGGCAATACACCTGTCTGCTTATCCCATGCTTTTTAGCAAGCTTCGTGTAATTTACCCTTTCGCCCTCAAAGAAACACTCCGTAATAATTTGCTCTTCCTCGATGGACAGTTCTGCTAAAGCACGGTCAAGGGCAAGGTGCATATCTCTTGCGATTATCATGTCCTCTATCAGCATCAGAGAGCTTTCGTCCTGAATATATCGTTCATCAAATCCGATAAATTTTCGTCTGCCCTTACCGTTGTCACGTTCATGAAGCAGATAACGTGTGCGGCGATTCATCTGCTGTAATTTCTTTTGGAAATCTTGAGGAACATTCTGTTGGTTTTTATTGTCGTTCATTCTTTGTCTAACACTCTCCTTGCTAAACATCGAACGAACATACAAATGATTGATGTAATAAGTATATCACAGTTTTTTGCGCAAATCAACGATTTTGAAAATTTTTCTATTTTTTGTAAAAAAAGAGGTGCGATTTTTCGAAAAAGTCGGCTTATTTATAGGAGGGTTTTTAAGTCTATGGCAGAAATTGGTGTTTTACGGTTTTCAAGAATAGCAAGCACTGCGAAGTGTGTCACACTTCGCAAAAATGCCCTCCGTTCCGTCCGGCATTGTGCTTGTTAGGGGACAGCCCCTAAGACCCCGTTATGACCGATAATTTTTATGCTAATTCCGATTAGCGTTGGGAGGTGACTTTTTGAAAAATGATGTTAAGAGAAGTGTCTATATGACAATGCGAGTTACACCTGATGAAAAGGAATTTATTTTGAAAAAAGCACAGCTTGCACAGAGCAGCTCCACAGGAGCATATCTTCGCAAAATGGCTATTACAGGAGTTATAGTTAATTACGAAAATCAGGACTTGAAAAAGCTTCGGAAATCTCTTGTCGGCATACAGAAAAATATCAATCAGATGGCAATCAGAGTTAATGCTACAAGCAGAATGTACGATGAAGATTTCGATTATCTGAAAGAGGTGGTAAACGAGATATGGCAGTCACTAACATCCATCCAATCCGTACTACTCTCTCTAAAGCAATAGCGTACATTATGAATCCCGATAAGACCGAAAAAGGCTTATACATCAACAGCTTCAACTGCTCAGCGAACTTTGAAAAAGCAGCTGAGGAATTTATGCAGATCCGTTCTCTCGGAAGCGGCAGAGGAACGGTTCTTGCACAGCACATCTATCAGTCTTTTCACGGCAAGGAAGTAACACCGGAACAGGCTATAAAAATCGGAGAAGAACTTGCGGAAAGATTTCTGAAAGGCAAGTTTCAGTACATCATAGCTACCCATGTTGACAAGGACAATATCCACAATCACATCATCTTCAATAACATCAGCCTTGAGGATTTCAAAAGCTTTGAATATACAGAAAACCGTGGCGGTAAATCGTGGGAGAATCTGCGGAGTACAAGTGATGAATTGTGCAGAGAAAACGGTATATCTGTTATCAAAAATCCGCAGGAGAATAAGGGAAAATGTTATTACGAATGGCAGCAGGATACACAGGGAAAATCATGGAAGTCTAAACTCCGAAATGCGATTGATGAAACGATCATGCAGAGTGACAGCTTTGATGATTTTCTTGAAAAGATCAGAGCGAAAAATATTGAGTGTATCTACACTCCGCAGAATGTCATCAAGATTAAATTCCGCATGGAAGGACAGGAAAGGTTTTCAAGAGGACGGACTCTCGGATGGTACTATGACGAGCCGCAGATAAGAAAAAGAATTGAACAGTATTTATTCCTTAAAACAGGTATCAGCGGACGAACTGTCAGAACAAAAATTATCGACACATCAAGAGATGTTTTCCAAACTTCAAAGGGCTTGCTGAACTGGGCGGAAATCAAAAATATGCAGGAGGTTTCACGGCTGATAAACTTTCTTTCTACTCACCAAATCCACAGCGAACAGGAGCTTGAAAGCAGAGCAACCTCTACCTACAACAACCGTATGATTATCGTTACTCAGCTGAATAAAACACAAGGTCAGATTGACGATCTTTCAGACCGTATCAAGCTGCTGAGAGCATATAAAAAATATAAGCCTGTCTATGACGGTTACCGGCAGAGTGGTATGAGTAAAAAATACAAAAAAGAAAACGCTTCCGCAATAGATAAATACGAAAGCGTTGTAAAAA
Organism: uncultured Clostridia bacterium; assembly: GCA_947585965.1. Lineage (GTDB taxonomy): Bacteria > Bacillota > Clostridia > Oscillospirales > Acutalibacteraceae > UBA1213. Next base: position 11,232 of record CANPXK010000057.1, on the reverse strand, counting down.
ATCTGACGGAGCTTTATCCTGATAAAAAGCTGCCCAGTATAGAAGCATTGGAGCGTGAGCGTACTGCCCTGATAGCACAAAGAACGGAGATGAATGAAAGTTATAAGCGTATTGCTGCCGAGCTGAAAGAAATAGAATTTGCACAGACCTCTCTGAGCGAATACCTGAAAAATATCGACCGGACGCAGCACAGAAACAACGGCACTTTGGAATGATCATTCTTCCGATTCTGAACTGATGTTAGCTGCCGCACCATCCAAAACCTCCTTGACAGCAAGGGAAATGCCGTAATTGATAAACTCGTTGACACTTGCACCAACACTTGCGGCAATTTCCTTTAGCTTTGCTCTCTCACCCTTTTTGACATACACCTTGATAACATCATAATTTCTTGATACATAATCGTCATGTGGCTTCTGATTTTGCTTTTTGTTATACTGCTCACGGCAGTTGTCGCAGACCTTCTGACTGCCGCTTGCACGGATAAAGGGCTTGCCGCAATATTCGCATATATCCGCCTGACCGACCGTTTTAGTAGCTTCGTTGTTTTTCTTTTTGGCAGTATAGGTTCTTGTGCGAATACGCTGCCGTTCCGCACGGCATTCAACGCAGTAATCGGCATGATTGGCATTACTTTCAAATTCCTTGCCGCACATTTTACAAATAAAAGTTTTCATATAATTCTCCCTTGAGTTTAATATTATACTTGATTATATCCCACTATTGAGTATAAGTCAAGTAAAAATAAAAATCAAAAAATCTAAAAACGGGTATTGACATTAGTACCACTATGATGTATAATATTAATAGAATCAAGGTAAGGAAAACCTAAAAACCGGAAAGGAGAATAATATGGGAGTAAAAGAGAAAATAATTATTAATGAGGATGAATTTGCTTTTTTTGCCGCAAAAGCAATCAAAGAAACTGCTGAGATGATTAGCGGTTCAGGGAGGAAAATATACGTATCTATGTCGGCATTGACCATTGAAAAAATGTGGGATATGTTGGTCGAACATCAAAGATTGGAGGAAACAAAATGAACAGTGTAAAAAATGGACTGCCGGTGGCAGATGTAGATTTCCTTAGAAATGAAATCAAGGCTTGTGAAGATCTTGGATATGATTATCAAGTAACAAATACCGGTACGCACCTTACTGAACATATGTTTGCTTTGGCGAAGGAGCTTTTTGAAGCTGTGTCTATAAGGGAGTGGAAGCAGAAATACTTTGCAAACGAAATGGCAGCGGTTATAATATATCTGACGGAGCTTACGCTTATTTTTCAGAATCAAGATGATGTACAAAGCTGTATCAATGATAAAATGGCAAAACGAGGAGAAAACAATATGAATAGTGTAAAAAATGGACTTCCTGTGGCAGATATAGATTTCCTTAGAAATGAAATCAAGGCTTGTAAAGATCTTGGATATGTTTATCAAGGATATGATTATCAAGTGACAAAGATCGGTACTCACCTTACTGAATGTATGTTTGCTTTGACGAAGGAGCTTTATGCAGAGCGACATCATGCTTCAACTTCAAATAAGATATTTGGGGAATGGAATCCGAAATACATTGCAAACGAAATGGCAGAGGTTATAATATATCTGACGGAGCTTACGCTTATTTTTCAGAATCAAGATGATGTACAAAGCCGTATCAATGATAGAATAGCAATGAGGAAAGAAATTAGGGAAGAAATTAGGGAAGAAATTATGAAAGGAAGAGATTAAAATGAACAATGCAAATCGAATGGGAGTATGTCACGATATTCACGTGACAGAGGATGGTAAGTGTATTTTTACGCTTATACCGGAGGTAGGCAAAAAAATAGCCGTGGAATGTATCGGCAGTCTTAACAAGATTGTTTTCCGCAAAATACATAACGGTGACAAAATAACCGTTATAGGCAGAGCGACAGATGATACGGAGCTTAACTACAGCGAGCTGAGCGGAATACGCTGTGCGGTTATTGTAACCGAGGATGATACGGTGTATCCCTTGGATTACCCAAAAGAGGTGGCGTTGAGAGAAAAAGCAACAGTCATAAAGATGTTAAAAATGGCAAAGGCGGCTATTGAAGCCTATGAACCGACAGACCCGTTTTAACTTTTGCCCCGGTGGGGCAGAAGTTATGAATAACAAAAGGAGGAATTTATAATGTGCAAAATTATATCAATAGCAAACCAAAAGGGAGGAGTCGGAAAGACTACCACGGCAATGAATGTAGGAGTAGGACTCAGACTTGAGGGAAAGCGTGTACTTCTGATTGACCTTGACCCGCAGGCTAATCTCTCGACTTATCTCGGATTTACCGATGATGAGGGAGATCCGGTTGATGAGCTGCCGACAATAAGCCACTTGATGATGGCTGCTATCGGTCAGGGTAAGAAGCTTACAAATGTCAAGGAATATATAAGACATAATGAGCTGAATGACATTGACTACATACCCTCAGACATAAACCTTGCCAATGCCGATTGCTACCTTGCCGGAGCATTGTCGAGGGAAACCGTATTGAAACGTATGCTTAGTGAGGAACTGCTGTCAGGTTACGATTTCATAATTATAGACTGTCTTCCCTCTCTCGGTGTTTTACTGATGAATGCACTCGTGACGAGCAACGGCATAATAATTCCCGTACAGGCACAGAAATTTGCTTTTGACGGTTTAGGAATGCTGAACAGCATATTTGAACAAGTCAGAGCTACGTTGAAACCCGATCTGAAGCTGATCGGTGTCCTGCCGACAATGGTTGATCACACCAACGCAAGCAAGCGTGTCATCGAGAAACTGAAAGAAACATATACCGACAAGTTGTTCAATACGGTTATCCACAGAGCCACAGAAGCCACTGAAAGTACAAATAAACATAGAAGCTTATGCTTGTACAAAAATCGGCTTGGAGAGGAATACAGAGCTGTTTCCTGCGAGATATTACACCGCATGGTGTAAGGGAGGTGAGGTGTTATGATTGATTGGAAAGAGGTTGAGGTCAGAATAATGGACTGCCAACTTCCTGTTGATCTTCGGATAGATGAATACGATGTTACACTTATTCGTACCCGAGAAAAAAACAGTCTTTATACCGTCATATTCATTAACGGAAAAATTAACTTTGAATGGTGTACCGAGGACTGTGACATACGAAAGAGGTTTATGTGTCCTCAAAAGAAATGTCTGCTATCGCAAAAGGAACTGTCCGGAATAAGAAATAAGAAGGAAAGACAGGAAATTAAAGATAGAGCTTCATACACATATTACACCCCGTATTGGTCATCTTTCAGCCGACTGAGGAAACATCTGATTGAGAATAACAAAAGCATAGAAATGAAGAAAAACGAAGAGGAATAACAGGATGAATATCGTTGAATTTATAACCAATTACCCCTGTCTTACAATCTCGTTTGTACTTCAGATAATTTTCATACCAATAATACTATCAAAAGCAGCAGCAGAATCAGATATAATCAACGTATTGCTTGGAACGATAGTAGCAGGGTTATTCGGTATGATCGCATCTATTGATGTAGGAACATCAATACTGATGATATGTGCTGCACCTCTATTAATGCTTGCATTGGGTTCATTAATACAAATAGATGATTTTTATTTAAAAAAAACAACTAAAATTCGAATATGTATGTATTTTTGGGTGTTTGCAGGTGTTTTGATTGGATACGCAACGGTTATTTTTGGAATCGCAAATAACCTGCACAATTAAAAGAGGTAATAAGGTGGAGCATAAATGAAAAAATGTATAACCGGTTATAGCAAAAGCAATTACTGTGGTGCGGCTGCATATTGCGGTGAGCCTTATAAATGCTGTGCAGCCTGCCCGGAGGATTGCAACATCAGGTGCGGTTGGCTGCTTAAAAAACAAGAAACGGAGGAAAAGAAGATGACAGAATTTAACTTTGGTGCTATGATGTCGCAGGAAAACCAGATTAAGCAGATACCTGTTGATATGCTTGTTCCATATCATAATCATCAGTTCACCCTTTATCAGGGTGAGCGGCTTGACGATATGGTCGAGAGCATAAAGACCAACGGAGTAATGACTCCGATTGTTGTACAGCCTGTAATGAACGGCGAAAAGTATGAAATCCTAATCGGTCATAATCGCTGGAATGCTTCAAAGATAGCCGGACAGGAGTGTGTTCCGGCTATCATCAAAGAAAATCTGACAGAAGAAGAAGCCGAGATTTATGTTATTGAGAGCAATCTTCTTCAAAGAGGATTCAGCGAGCTGAAGACTTCCGAGCAAGCACAGGTGCTTGCACTTCGTTATGAAAATATGTTTTCGCAAGGCAAGCGTAATGACATTATCAATGAGCTTTTGGAGCTTGAAGGCAAGTCCGAACAGAAACAAAAGCATAATTCAAGAGAGGAGGTCGGTGCGGAATATGGTTTAAGCAGGAATACCGTTGCAAGACTGCTCCGTGTGAATAAGCTGCATGATGGTATCAAGGGCTGGGTAGATAACGGAGAGCTGTCGGTCAGAGCTGCCGTTGAGCTGTCCTATCTCAGTGATGAGGATCAGGAACAGCTTTACCGAACCAACACAGACTATGCAACAGGAGGAATGTCAAGAAAGATCAGTGAAAAAACAGCCAAGCAGCTCAGAACTGCCGCCGATCAGAACAAAGTATCCGATCATATGAGCAGTATCCTGAGTGGAGAACAACAGGAAAAGAAGCCGTCAGGCAAATCTATCAAGATTGACGGCGAAGTTTTTGAGCGATATTTGACAAATATCGACAAAAAACAGATCAGTTCTATTGTAGAATCAGCATTAAGAATGTATTTTGCAGGACAGACCGAGTAAATGTGTTGCAAAACTATGAAACTTATGGTAAGATAAAAGTGCCAAACAAAACTTTATATAATCGGTGTATGCGTGTGTTTTTTCTCGGTAAAAACACAGGCTTTACCTTAGCACGCATTTATGCTGATTATAGGTTTTGTTTGGCGACAATGAAGTCTTGTGTTTTTCGGGCACACGGCTTCGGTTGTGTGCCTTTTATTTTACCCGAAAAAACAAAAGGAGTGTTTTTTATTATGAAACTTGTAAGAAGAATAATTGCTGCTGTTATGGTTGCAGCCATGTGCCTTACTACTCTTGTAACAACGGCTTTTGCGGCAGGAACGAAACTGTACGGATTAACAAAAGATGAAGTATTCGATGCTATTTGGGATGAACTTACATACTCTGTGATGGGATTAGAAGCTTCGTTAATGTATGATGAATTGAAACAATTCGTCTCTGAACTTGAGATTACAAGCTTAGACTACGATGCTGCACAAGGAAATCATGATTTTAAGGAATGGTACTCTAAAAAACATGAAAACATGAAAATAAGCACTTACAATAAAACAGTTATCGACTATCTGAAAGAACATCCAAACGCAGATCTTACATGGTCGGGAACATCAAGTGAATACTCTGTTTCAGATAAGAATATATTGGTCTACAAAGGTAGCAAGAGTATTGATGATCCATATATGCAATATGACCCCGAAAACATAGATGATCTTATTATTTGGACATACGATTCTGATAAGGAACAGTTTATCGGAAAAGACGAGAGCGGTAAGCTTGTCAAAAAAGTTACTGCCTACAGCAAGCCTTACGGATATAGAGAAACATCAAATACTTCCAAGCAGGAAGAATCACTCAACTCAGAGGTTAGCGAAATAGAAACCACATCTACCGATCAGGAATCTGAACCGGAAGAAATGATTGTAGCCGAATCAAAAGCAAGTGTTGTAACAACAGAATCGAACACAAAGACATCTGCTGTGGAAGATCAACCTGACAGTCCGGTACACGTTGTAGAAGAAAGTGCAGCTGCTGATACCTCTGCTGTTACAAACAGCAAGGGTAATACCGAACCTGTAACAGCCGAAGCGTCAGAGGATTCTCCTACTGAGGAAGAAAACAGCAACAATGACAATTCTACCACGACTATTATTATCATTTGTGGCGTTGTCATCGCCGGAGTATTTGCTTTCCTGATTATCCGTCAGAAAAAGAAGGTGTGATTTATGAACAACAAGGTTTTCAGCAAAACGATGGCAAATCCCAGTCTTGCCTACTGCTACATAGAGGAGTGCATTAACGAGCCTGACAACAAGATGTATCGTTATTATCACTGGGACAGCAAACGCAGAATGTATTCTAAACGGACATTCAGAACAGACGAAGCAAGGCTTGTTAATTTCCTGATGTATCAGAAGCCTGATTACCTCATGCAGCTGCTTAACGAGTGCCGTCTCTACGACTATGTTCTGCGGAAAGTAAGAGCATACAACAAAGCTGTTGACCGTCAGACCAGTGAGTTTTGCAAAAACGATCAGGAAATGCAACTTGCTCTCCGGCTCGGTGATATGGACAAGTACGCAGCACTGGAACGCAGTAACCGACACAAGGCAGAGGAAATGCTCAGAGACAGCTTTTACGCAGCATAACAAAACAGCCGCCCAAATCGGGCGGCTTAAATTATGCCTTAAAATCGTCTGTATGGTGGTTTTGCTTTGTAATATTGCTATACTGATTATCCGCTAAGTATTGTTAAGAGAGCGTTATAATGTGCTTAACGTACTTTTTTTTCAAGAATTTTAATGGATATTTCGTGTTTTTTTATTTGTTCCCATTCCAATACATAGCTTTCTTTCATTTTTGTGTAATTTGGTGCTTTAACTACAAACATAATAAAACAAACAAACAGTAGAGTTATCTGAAAAATAATCAAAGCAATAGAGTTTTAACTATTTGACAGTCATGAGGTACGTCCTCAAAGTCAGGCTGCTCGGGCTGCTTTTCATCGGGGGTATTACTTGATTCAGATGTTGCGGTGTCTTGCTCTCTGTCTTTTCGTTCAACAAATTCAAGCCTGTCGGCATAAACCTCAAAGGTATAACGCTTGATACCGTTCTCGTCCATGTAAGAGCCGGTTCTGACAGAACCTACTACACCGATACGCTGCCCTTTGGAGAAGTATTTACAGAGAAATTCAGCAGAGTTTCTCCAAGCAACCACATTGATGAAATCAACCTGTTTTTCTTCGCCCTGTTTCGTATATGCCCTATCAACGGCAATCGAAAACTTCGATACGGCAACACCGGACTGGGTATGCTTCAGCTCCGGATCTGCGGTCAGTCTGCCTACTAATGCAATGATGTTCATATTGATATACTTCCTTTCGTCAGTGTTGTTGTCATCTTTCTAATGTTCTGTATGTTTTTGTTGATACTTACGGCTGTCTTTTTATATCGGTTTTCCTTACTGAGCAATATAAGGCTGTTGAGCAGCTGTGCATATCCGTTTTTTTGATTAAAGTTCATGTTTTCACGTTCCTTTGATTATTTTGTCATAGGTTCTGTCATAATGATTTGTGTATACCCAAAACTTTACCTGACTGTCTGCAAGACAATCTGTCAGGTAATCATAAACAAGCTTATGCGGCAAGCCGCCCGTCCCTGTTCCGAGGAGAGGGACGGCAACGGTTTTGAAATGCAAATACTCGGCAACTTTTATGATTTCAGGTACAAGTTTTTTTATGGTTCTGAAACTTGCTTTACTGCCGGGAGTTTTCATAGTAACAGCATGAATAATACAAAGGGCATCAAGCAGTGGAGCATTGGTTATGAAAACGCTGCCTTTCGGATAGCCGAACAGACCATGATTTTTACATTCTTCTCTTGATAGTTTTTCAATTTCTCCATGCGAAGCGTATTGTAAACTCTCTGCAACACCCTTGTGCTGCTCGTTGATACATCTTTCTCCGCCCATGTAACCGAAACCGTTTGCAGCATTGACTATCCCCTCAGCTTTTGCCAAAGCGATATTTTCGTTAACTATTATTTTCTCAATCATATCGCTGCTCCTTTGTTTTTGTTATTTTCCTGTTCAATAGACCGCTCCTGAGTCTGTTTAGGGGCTTCTTTTTTGGGATAAGATAAAATCATATCTTTTCCGAAATAATGCGTTCTCGGTTTTTTTTCGGTGCTTTGTAAGCGTTGAGCTGCTTCTGCATTCAGCTCATCCGTCAGATCAGCAAGCCGTTCTGTTTTCTCTGTAAGTTCCTGTGCATATTCAAAAGGATGTGCAAGTATATCCTTAGCGGATTCAATGTCAATATCCGCCTGAGTGAGCTTCTTGTGTGCTTCATCAAGGTGCTTTTCAATGCCGATAGTCAGCTTTTCAAACTTACCGACATTGACAGACGGCATAGTGCTGAGTCCGACTGAATATTCCAACTCACCCTTGATAATCCCTCTGATACACTCGTTATTCTGATCATAGGCAGCATGGATCTGAAAACCATATATCTCACCAATAGGAAATGTTCTGTCACGGTCTGTATAGACAATATCCAAAGCAGTTTTCAGTGCTTCAGCAGCTTCTTTCCTGTCTGCGTATGCAGTACCTTTGATAGTCATAGAGAAAACAGGTTTGCCTGCTTTATCAAATGGGATTGCTTTGCATCTCTCAAAATCATGCTCCAGTTTCTCTATCCTGCTGCACATCAACTCACGTTTTTCGGGATAAGCCGCAACCTTGTCCTCTAATTCAAAATGTGTATCACGGTATTCCTTTTCAAAAAGCTGCAGTTCCTTAACCCTGTTTTCAAGCGTGAGCTTTTCTTTGATACGCTCATCGCCTGTGCATAGTGCTTTTATCTCGGAATAGGTTAATGCTTCCTGATCGACATCAGAACAAGTACGGGCAGGAGATTTTGAAGTAATGACCTGACTGATGAAACGCTGCTTTGTCTCCAGAAGTTGATAGGAATATGCGTCAAATGTGCCTTTTGTAACGTAACGATAAAGATGTACTTTCTCGTTGATATTGCCTTGTCTAACCATTCTTCCTCGCCGTTGCTCCAAATCAGACGGTCTCCACGGCACATCAAGATCGTGCAGAGCTATCAGTCTGTCCTGCACATTCGTACCCGTTCCCATTTTGGCGGTGCTGCCGAGCAGCACTCTGACTTCTCCCGAACGAACCTTTTCAAAAAGATCAGACTTCTGTGTTTCCGTTTTAGCTTCGTGTATAAAGGCAATTTCCTTTGACGGTACACCCATTTCAACCAGTTTTGACTTTATATCGTCATATACACAGAATGTTCCGCTTTCTTCAAGAGAATCTATATCAGCCATAGACTTCTCGTCTGTTTCGCCGTCCTTGCTGCTATCGGTCTGTTTCGGCTTTGGCACACCCAAATCGCAAAAGATAATCTGTGCCATTTTGTCTGTGGTGGTGTCCTGCCAGATCTGAAATACATTGTTTACACACTGATTCAGCTTTGTGTTAGGATTATCCTCCAGTGACGGGTCAACAAGACGAGGGTCAAGTCCGACTTTTCTTCCATCGCCTGTTATCTTGAGCATATTGTCCTCATGCGGCTCTACAATTCCATTCTGAACATCATCAGCTCTTGCAGATAACTCCTGAACCATTGCTTGTTGCAACGGTGTAGGTTCTGTATTGACAATATGCAGCTCACAGTCAGGAACAGGTAGCTTCAGACTGTCGCTTGTCCGGACATCAGCACACTGCTTGAACATTGTCATAAGCTCAGGCATATTGGCATAGCTTGCAATTCTCGTACGAGCTTTGAATTTATCTCCTGTCGGAGCAAGCTCATAATCTGTTTTCTGTTTGCCGAAAACAGATACCCAATTATCAAAATTCTGCATTCCATGTGCTGTCAGGAAATCATACTGCAAGTACCTCATCATGGTATGAAGTTCCGTAATAGAGTTGCTGACCAGCGTTCCGGTTGCGAATACTACACCCTTACCGCCTGTTTTTTCGTCCAGATAACGGCATTTCATAAAAAGCTCTGTTGCTCTCTGAGAAGTCCTGCCCGAAATGCCGGATACATTTTGAAGTTTTGTTACACACATCAGATTTTTGAATTCGTGTGCCTCATCAACAAACAGCTTGTCAATTCCCAACTCCTCAAAGTACATTGTATTATCCTTTTTGGACGAGGATAGTTTTTCAAGCTTCTGTTGTAAGGATTTGCGTGTACGCTCCATTGCTTTAACCTGAAAGCTCTCGCCGTTCTGTGCTTTCAATTCTGCTATGCCTTGCGTAATATCTTCAATCTGCTCTTTATACATTCGCTCCTGCCGTTCGGGAGAGATTGGTATCATGCCGAGCTGTGAATGACCAATAATAACGGCATCATAATTGCCAGTGGCTATTTTTGCAAGAAGCTTGCTGCGGTTTTTCTTTGTAAAATCCTGTTTTGTGGCAACGAGAACATTTGCATTAGGATAGAGCTTCATAAAATCCGCACCGACCTGTTCTGTCAGGTGATTCGGAACAGCAAATAAAGACTTGCTGCATAGTCCTAACCGTTTACTTTCCATTGCTGTTGCGATCATCTCAAAGGTTTTTCCTGCACCTACACAATGAGCAAAAAGTGTATTACCGCCGTAAATAGCGTGAGCAATAGCATTTTTCTGATGTTGGTGCAGCTCGATACTTGCATTCATGCCATGAAATTGAAGATGGGAACCGTCATATTCCCTCGGACGGACACAGTTGAATTGTCTGTTATACAAATCGACAAGCATTTTTCTCCGTTCGGGATCCTTGAAAATCCAGTCCTTGAATTCTTTTTTGATAGCTTCTGCTTTTCGCTTAACAAGCTTTGTCGCTTCAATGTCCATAACCTTTTTATCCTTTGACGGATCATCAGGATCGGGGATAGTTTTTGTAATGTTCGGAATATGCAGATTCAGCACAGCTTCAAAAATGGTATAAGCATTCTTTACTTTTGTGCCGTAGGTCTTATCAGTTGTAACAGAATGATCTACAGATTTATTTGAAATGTTCCATTTGTTTGTATGCGGAGAATAGTCTATTTCGATATTCTTTCTCCCTCGCTGCTGCCATACAAAACGGGGAGGACGGTCTGCACGGTGTTCATCGGCTGTTTTGAACGTTTCATACATAAACTGCTGATAGATTTCTTTCGGAATCCAAGTTGCACCGCATTCTATGTCAATTTCTCCTGCCGTAAGCGGAGTAGGGATAGCAGCTTCAAGAGCCGGCACGTTATCCGCAAAAACACTGTTGCTTTCGGCAGCATATTTTGCTGCACTGAGTTTTGCGTAAATGTCACCCGAAAGATACTCCGAAGCAGTCTGATAAACGATATTATCATCTTTGGATATTTCAGGAACAGGGAAAATATCACCTTTCAGATCACT
>CANPXK010000056.1 GCA_947585965.1 uncultured Clostridia bacterium | reverse complement strand
AAATTCTGGAGGTTAAGAAAAATGGCAGTAAAGATCAGACTTCGCCGTATGGGCGCAAAGAAAACACCGTTTTATCGTGTGGTAGTGGCAGATTCAAGATATCCCCGTGACGGAAGATTCATAGAGGAGATAGGAACATATAATCCTCTTGTTGAGCCGTCGGAGTTTAAGGTTGATGCCGAGAAGGTTAAGAAATGGATTGCAAACGGGGCTCAGCCGACAGATACAGTCAAGGTACTTCTTAAGAAAAACGGCATTATCGAATAATTATTCCTGCGGAGGGAAATATGAAAGAATTACTTATTGCGATAGTTTCGGGACTTGTTGAAAAGCCCGATGAAATCACTGTTACAGTCGATGAAAAGAACGGGGAAGGTATCGTTGTTTACCACCTTCATGTGTCCTCGGAGGATATGGGAAGGGTAATAGGCAGACAGGGAAGAATAGCAAAGGCTATCCGAACAGTTATGAGGGCTGCTGCCGCAAGAAATGACGAGAAGATTCAGGTTGAGATTGAGTGATTTTTAAGTGAGTGGGGAGCGGCGGCATTTTGTCAATGCTCCCGATTTTTCTGCTTGACAAAAGCGGAAATGAGGGGTTATCGGGCAGGCACTGGCTTAGATCGACAACCCTTTTATGATGTGTACCGGGTGCGGAGGTGCGTAATGAAAAAGAAATACCTTGAAGCAGGGAAAATTGTGGGAACACACGCTCTTAAGGGCGAGGTGAGAATTGATCCGTGGTGTGACGGACCTGATTTTATCGCAGGGCTTAAGAGATTATTCCTTAAAGACGGAACCGAGTTAAAAATAAAGTCTGCAAGGGTGCATAAGAATATCACCATTGTACATTTTGACGGAATAGACACGGCTCAGCAGGCAGAGGAGTACAAGGGGAAAATAGTATATCTTGACAGAGATGATGTATATCTTCCCGAGGGTGTCAATTTTATTCAGGATATAATAGGTCTTGTTGCAGTTGACGATAACAATGGGGAGGAATACGGGAAAATTACTGATGTAATACAAACAGGTGCGAATGATGTATATCAGGTTACAAGGGACGGAAAGAATTATCTTATCCCGAAAATTGACGAGGTAGTGTCGGAAATTGATGTGGACGGCGGCTTTGTCAGAATAAATACGCGTATACTTGGTGGGTTGTTTGAAGATGAGGATTGATATAATTACTCTGTTTCCGGAAATGTGCGAAGCCGTTATGAGCGAAAGTATAATCGGACGGGCAAGAAAAAAAGGTATTATCGAGGTAATATGTCATCAGCTAAGGGATTTTGCACTTGATAAGCATAAAAAGGTGGATGACACAACCTACGGCGGGGGAATGGGAATGCTTATGAAAGCTGAACCTATAGCCTTATGTATTGAAAACATATGCGATACACTCGGAAAAAAGCCGCATTGTATATTTATGTCGCCAAAGGGAAAGAAGCTTACACAGGCAAGGCTCAGGGAACTTTCGGAATATGACAACGTGACGATATTGTGCGGTCATTATGAGGGCGTGGATCAGCGTGTGCTCGATGAATTTATAGATGAGGAAATATCCATAGGGGATTATGTTCTGACAGGCGGAGAACTTCCCGCACTTGTGCTTGCGGATTCCCTCAGCAGACTTGTTCCTGGCGTATTATCCGATGATTTATGCTTCAGCGATGAAAGCCATTTTGACGGTTTGCTTGAATATCCGCAATATACCAAACCTGCCGTATGGAGAGGAATAGGAATTCCGGAAATACTTATAAGCGGACATCATGCCAATATTGAAAAATGGCGAAGGCAAAAATCTATTGAGGAAACATACAGAAAACGTCCGGATATGCTTGAAAACGCCATGCTTACCCAAGATGAAAAAAAATTTCTTGCGGAGCTCTCCGGAACCGAAAAATAATAATGTTGATACCATGCACATTGCACAACGTATTCCCAGCATAGGAAAGTTATGTTTTCTGAGGGATTTATATATGTGTGTGAAAATATAATTATGACAAATAAGGATATTATTGTGTTAAAATTCATGTAGGAGACATTATTTTATTATCAAAATAAAATTATTGAATTATTGTGCAGCTTATATAAAATTTTGATTGTTATTTGTAATTTCCTACAAAAGGAATTATGTGTATATGTATAAAAAATTAACATAAATGAATATATGCAAAGAAATAGAATGTTTTTTAAAATGAAACTTAATTTTTTGAAATTGTCCATTGGCGAAATAAATAAAAATTTTATAAATTCTTGAAATTATATTGAACATATCTACGAAATTTTGAGAATTTTAAGGGTTTGTGTATAAAATTGAAATATTACAGTGAAAAAATATGCAGAAATACGGTATATTTTTGAAGATTGTTTGTTTTTTTACCTTAAAATAGTTATAAAACCACAATAATAATTAACTTTATTGTTACTTTGCACAAAAAAATATGCTTCATCTCCGTTTTATATCGTTTAAACCTCAAAAGTTTTTGAAAATGGTTGATTAAAGTTAAAATTGTGCTATAATTACAGTATACACGGCGGCATAGATATTAATAAAACCGGCCGCACATAAAGGTTATGTTTTGGGGTAGAATTTTTTGAGGAGGATTTAGTTATGTACGTAAAAGAGGTATTGGTTCAGAATCAGGTAGGTCTTCATGCTCGTCCCGCAACCTTCTTCATCCAGAAGGCGAATGAGTTCAAATCTTCTATCTGGGTTGAAAAGGAAGAAAGAAGAGTTAATGCAAAGAGCCTTCTCGGTGTGCTTTCTCTCGGTATTGTCGGCGGTACGACCATAAAGGTTATTGCTGACGGTGCGGATGAAGAAGCCGCTGTTGACAGCCTTATCAAGCTTGTACAGTCAGGCTTTGCTGAGTAATAAACCGTCGGAACCGAAATAGAGAGTGTATTATTCAAGATAATACACTCTCTTTGTGTTTCAGGAGGTGGTCGGATGGATATTCATGAGCTCAGAGAAAAAGCTATGCACCTGCCGCTCAAGCCGGGTGTATATATAATGAAAAATGCAAAAAACGAGATAATATATATCGGAAAAGCAAAGGCACTTAAAAACAGGGTCAGTCAGTATTTCGGCTCGGACAGGAATCATCCGGAAAAGGTACGCAGAATGGTCATGAATGCAGACCATTTTGATTATATAATATGCAAGAGCGAATTTGAGGCTCTTGTTCTTGAATGCAGTCTTATAAAGCAGCATAAGCCGAAATATAATATACTTCTCAAGGATGATAAGGGATACAGCTATATAAGAATATCAAACGATAAATGGAGAAGGATAAGCTTTGAAATGCAGCAGAAGGATGACGATGCGCAATATTTAGGACCGTATATGAGTGCATGGTATGCGAGAAATGCGGTTGATGAAGCAATAAAGATATTCCGGCTGCCAAGCTGCGGAAAGGTATTCCCCCGTGACATAGGAAAAGGCAGACCTTGTCTTAATTATTATATAAAGCAATGCTCGGCGCCATGCAGCGGAAAGATTTCCCTGAGGGATTATAACGAAAGTGTGGAGGCGGCGATAAGCTTCCTTAAGTCGGGGGATGCGGACTGCATAAGGCTTATGACGGAAAAAATGAATGAGGCTGCGGAAAATCTTGATTTTGAGCTTGCGGCAAGACTGCGTGACAGAATCAGTGCCGTAAGGAAAATAACCGAAAAGCAGAATGTGGTTGAGGCAAATGTTAAGGAACAGGATGCCATAGCCGTCATAACCGAGGGAACAGAGGCTTGCTTTGCGGTTATACGCTTTAAAAACGGCAGACTTTATGATAAGGAAGATTTTATAATCCGTGATGCCGGAGAAAATCCGGATCTTCCTTCAATGCGGAGTGAGTTCATACAGCAGTATTATTCGATGAGGGATAATATTCCCCCTATAGTGTCACTTGACGGTGAGGCGGAGGACGAGGAGCTGCTGTGTGCATGGCTGAGTGAAAGGCGTGGAAAAGGCGTTAAACTGAATCATCCGCAAAAGGGTGATAATATGCGTATCATTGAAATGAGCCGTGAAAATGCCGCAGAGAGTCTTGCACAGAGGCATGGGCATCTCGGACACGAGCTTACTGCCCTTGATGAGCTTGCAAAGCTTCTCGGACTTTCAAAGCCGCCGAAATTTATAGAGTCCTATGATATTTCACATCATGCCGGAAGTGATAACGTTGCGGGGATGATTGTCTATAAGGACGGAAGACCATACAGGAAGTCATACCGCAGGTTCCAGATAAAGGGTTTTACCGGACAGGATGATTACGGCTCCATGAATGAGGTGCTTACAAGACGGTTTGAGGAATATTTTAAAAATCCCGACAGCGGCGAGGGTTTTGGACAGCTTCCCGACCTGATACTGCTTGACGGAGGTAAGGGGCAGGTATCAGCCGTGCGGCCCGTGCTTGAAAAATTCGGACTTAATATACCGCTTTTCGGTATGGTTAAGGATAACCACCACAGGACAAGGGCGATAACGGACGAGGGTCATGAAATAGCTATAAGCTCAAAACGCAGAGCGTTTACCCTGGTTTCCGGTATACAGGACGAGGTTCACCGTTTTGCAATAGGCTACCACAGAAAAAAGCACAGCAAGCGTTCCTTTTCCACAAGCCTTACGGATATAGACGGTATCGGTCCGACAAGAGCAAAGGCACTGATGCTGAGATTCAGGACAATAGAAAGAATAAAAGCAGCGGAAATAGAGGAACTCATGCAGGTCAAGGGAATAACAAGACCCGCGGCGGAATCGGTATATAATTATTACCACAGCGAGGTGGATAATGCCACGCTTGTGAATAGTGATGATAAACCCGTGGAATAATTTTTTATGGATATGCAAAAAAGCTATTGACATTTTTCCGTATTTTTCCGATAATAAAATGAGGGGGAGTTGTCCTGCTTATATAAAAATGAATTTTTATATATTTATGCCGGAATCGTTGGACTCCGTTGAAAAAGGAAAGTGCTTTATGAGAGTTATAACAGGAAGTGCAAGGGGCAGAAGACTCGAAACACCGAATGGTGATGATGTACGCCCGACAGCAGATGCCGTTAAGGAATCGGTATTCAGTATAATACAGTTTGATATTGAGGGATGTGTATTTCTCGATGCTTTTGCGGGGTCGGGACAAATGGGGATAGAAGCTGTAAGCAGGGGTGCCGAAAAGGCATATTTCATTGATAACAGCAAAAAATCCCTCAATATGATAAAGAGAAATATAGAAATATGCGGCTTTGGGGATAAGACACAGGTCAGAGCATCCGATACAATTTCTTTTATGGCAGGGACAAGGGAGAAATTCGATATTGTATTTCTTGACCCGCCATATGGAACAGGACTTTTGCAGAGGGCACTGGAGCTTGCACCGGGGGTAACAAAATCGTCAGGCTATATCATATGCGAGCATCCGAGAGAGGAAAAATTACCACAGTCGGCGGGGTGTTTCAGGCTTAAAAAAAGCTATCGTTACGGTAAGATAATGATAAGCGTATATGCTGTGCCCGATGAAGAACAGGAAGTGATTTTGAATGTCAACAGCGATTTGCCCGGGAAGCTTTGACCCGGTAACATACGGTCATATTGATATTATAAAAAGGGCATCAAAAATTTTCGATAAGGTAATAGTGGCCGTTCTCGTGAATGTTGCAAAAAATCCGTGGTTCACGATTGAGGAAAGAATGGAGCTTCTGAGAAAATCAGTCTCCGATATACCCAATATCGAGATAGCCGGCTTTGACGGACTTCTGGTTGATTTTGCGGCGGAACATGATGCGGATGCCATAGTAAAGGGACTGAGGGCTGTTTCGGATTTTGAATATGAATTTCAGATGGCTCTGACCAATAATAAACTCAACAGTGAGATAGAAACGGTATTTTTGACGACAAGTGCCGAAAATATGTATCTCAGTTCGAGCATCGTAAAGCAGGTCGGACTGCTCGGGGGGGATATTTCCCCGTTCGTTCCGGAATGTGTACAGGATGAAATATTGAAAAGAATAAGGCAAAGGAGAAATTGAAAATGAAAATTGATATGCTTATTGAAGACCTTCAGGGAGTTCTTGATGATGCTTTTACACTTCCTCTGAGCGGAGGAAAGACGGTTGTAAATACCGAAAGGCTGAGGGAAATAATAGACGAGATGCGCACGAATATGCCGATCGAGGTAAAGCAGGCTAAAAGTATTGCGGCAGACAGGACAAACATAATCAATAACTCCAAGGATGAAGCCGAGCGTATAGTTCAGGCAGCCGAGGAAAGAGCAAGAGCCATGGTTCAGCAAAGTGAAATTGTAAGGCAGGCTCAGGAAAAGGCAAAGGAAATAATATTCAATGCCAATAATCAGGCAGCCCAGATAAAAAAAGCGGCAAACACTTATATTGACTCAATTATGAAAAAAGCGGATGAAGAGCTTAGCAAAAACCTTGCCGACCTCAAAAAGACACGTTCGGGACTTCAGGCATATCAGCAGAAGGATGCCTCACAGAGCAAGGTAAAAAAACAATAAAAAGCCGCCGGCGACAGCGGCTCCGGTGTTATAGATGCGGATAAAGAGTGATAGTATGAGAAAGTATATATCCCGAATACTGTATACTTTGTTTTTTGGTTTTTCTCTGACGCTTATCGTTTCCTGTGTATTGCTTATGATTGATTGCTTCAATAATGGAGATGAACAGGGATTAGAGGCAGTAAGTATAGATCCGGCTAAGGGCAAAGCTTCATCATATAATGATGTGAAAAGCAGGATAGAGATGACTGCGGATGATACTTCCGGTACTGATTGTGATTACGGGTATGATGCACTCGGTGATGACAGCCAGAGGTATCTTTACCATAAGCTTAACAGAAATCTGTATTGTATTGATGAAGAAGAGGATGAAAAAGGATACCATAGGACTGAATATGTTGTGGTATCGGGTGTTGAAATGTCCGAGGCTTCGGTTAAATATGTATTGGATGCGTTTATGACGGATCATCCCGAAATTTTCTGGATAAACAATACATTCGGATATGCATATGACAACGGAAATACAGTTGTTGAATGTTATTCTCAACTGTCCGCTGATGAATGTGATGATTATATAGAGCGTATGTCCTATGAAGTCAATGATTTGCTTGACGGAATAGATGAACTCGACGGTGACTACAATAAGGAAAAGTTTCTGCATGACAGGCTTCTGAACAAATGCAGCTATGCGGACGGTGTAAGCAGCATTTCTGACGGATGGCAGTATTTCACCTCATACGGGGCGATAGTGGAGGGTTCCGCCGTTTGCGAGGGGTATTCCAAAGCACTGCATATTCTGCTTTCAAAGGCGGGAATACCGGTTTATTCGGTAAAGGGATATGCCAATGATGTAAGGCATATGTGGAACCTTGTGGAGCTTGATGATGGTTGGTATCAAGTTGACCCGACATGGAATGATTCGGATGACGGGATAAGCTATGAATTTTTTAATCTGAGCACACATGAGATTGAAAAGGATCATAAAATTGATCCGCTCTTTGAAGATGATACACAGACGAACAGAAACTTTTTTCTTCCCGATTGTGAATCCATGGCTATGAATTATTATAATATTGATGGTTTGACCATAGACGAATTTGATAATGAAACCGATCAGAAAATGGTGGCCTATATTGTGTCCGTTGTTAATAGCGGCAGTAAATATTTGTATATAACGGTCGGCAGTGAGCTTGGATATGAGGATTGTATGTCAACCCTGTTTGATGCACCTGAGCATAGAATGTATCATTACATTGATCTTGCAAACGGTTTTTTTGACAGCGACCATAAGATAGACCGCACAGCGGTTAAGATACTTAAGAATGAGGAAAGACGTACTGTAAGGGTAAATCTGAAGTCCGAAAAACAGAACGGGTAAGCTGTGCGGGACAGGACATTTTTGATAAATATAAACGATAACCCCTGACCGGGGATGATTCCGGTCAGGGGTTAATCTGATTGTTTTATTATTTTACATTTTTACCACAGCATCAGCCAGCTCTTCAAGCTTTTTTATTGTGTCGTCCTTAAGTGTGGATTTTATCGTCACACTTACATCGCAAAGCTCGATACCCTTCATCTTTTCAAAATATTCACGCATTACCTTTCCGGCGGAGGGTGCCCATGATCCGTTTTCCACAATGGCGACCTTTCTGTTTTTGAAGCCCTTTATCAGCAGATGATGCAGAAAATCATTGGCAATCGGGAAAATGCCGCCGTCATAGGACGGGGAAAGCATAACCATCTTGCTGTAGCGGAAGGCATCCTCGATGTTTTCGCCCATATCGCTTCTTGCAAGGTCGGAAATTGCGATTTTGCTATCCGTTCTCTCTTTGAGCATATCATAAAGCTTCAGTGCTGCCTGCTTTGTATTTCCGTGAATGGACGAATATACTACAAAGATACCCTCGGTTTCCGGTTCGTATTTGCTCCATGTGTCATAAAGACCTATATAATACCCGAGGTTTTCACTGAGGATAGGACCGTGGAGCGGACAAATGGTCTTTATATCAAGGGCGCTCGCCTTTTTCAGGAGAGCCTGTACCTGCATACCGTATTTTCCGCAGATATTGAAGTAATATCTTCTTGCCTCACAAGCCCAATCATCGGGAGCCGCATCCATCACACCGAATTTTCCGAATGCATCAGCCGAAAACAGAATACCCTCTGTCTGCTCATATGTCACCATGACCTCGGGCCAATGTACCATAGGCGCCATGCAGAATGTAAGCTTATGTGAGCCGAGGTCTATTATATCTCCCTCTTTTACGGCAACAGTTCTTCCCTCGATATTGAAATCAAAGAACTGAGGGAGCATTGCAAAGGTTTTCGCATTGCCTACAAGCTTCATTTCCGGATATTTTTCCGCAATCTTCATGATATTTGAAGAATGGTCAGGTTCAAGGTGGTTTATCACAAGGTAATCCGGTGTCCTGCCGTCAAGAACCTTGTCAAGGTTTGCAAGCCATTCGTCGGTTACTCTTTTGTCAACCGTATCAAGCACGGCGATTTTGTCGTCAAGAATGACATATGAATTATAACACATTCCCTCGGGTACATCGTACTGGCTTTCAAAAAGGTCGATATCGGGGTCGTCTGCTCCGATATACTTTATTGACTTTGAAATTTCTCTTATCATTTTTATTCCTCCATTTACTTTAATGATTGTATTATAATACAAAATTGCTTTTATTACAATGATATATGGAAAAATTTATCCCGCCTTATTTCCGACAGTTTCCCAATCATTTTTTCCGTAATTCGTCAGAAAGTTGATATTTTAATTATCGGTGAAAAAGACCGGACAGCCCCGTTATGTTACAGAATAGGAAGAAGCTTAGGCTCCCGTTTTTCAAAAACGGTAAAATGTGTATATCCGCATTCATGCAGCATATCAAGACCTTCCTCTATGCCGGAGCTTATATCACCCCAACGGTGCGCATCGGAACCGAGCGTAATGTATTTTCCGCCAAGCTCACGGAAGCGTTTTATGATATTCATGTCGGGAAGCGTTCTGCCTATGACCTGACGAAGCCCGGAGGTATTGATTTCAAGTGCCTTATCATTTTTCGCAAGCGTTTTTAGAATTTCATCCGTTTTTTCATAAAAATGCCGTAAATCAATATTAAGTCCGGTATTTGCTGTAATGTATCTGAGAGGATAGTCAAGGTGTGCAAGTGAATCGAAAAGGTTTTGCCGTGCAAGCTCAAGAAGCTCATCACAGTATCTGTCAAGCAAGGAATATGCATTTTCCGCGCTGTATTCAAGAAAATAAAAGTCCTGTTCATTTTTGAGATTATGTAGTGAACCGAGAACGAAATCGTACTCCCATAAGGAAAGTGCATCATTGGCCGCCTCAATGTCCTGGGTCGGTTGTCCGAGCTCAATGCCGGTGTATACATGGAGCCGATCGTGATACATTGCTCTTGCCTTTGATGTCTGAAAAATCGAACGTGTAATATCATCCCGTACATTTTTTTCAAAGTATTCGTTACATTCACAATGATCTGTTACGGTCAGTGCATAAAGTCCTATTGCGGTTGCCTGTTCACACATCATTATGACATTGTCGTTTCCGTCAAAGGAACATTCGCTGTGGGTATGACTGTCAGAAATAAATCTGTACCTCATAATGCACATCCTCTTTTATACTCATATTATCGGAAAATCATAGGATAATAAAATATTTCATTTATCCGCCTTTTTTCCATGAATGATTATATCATAACTTAAGAAAATTTTATACATCAATACTTATTGAAAAAATCCAACAAAATACGAACTAAATTATAAAAAATGATAAATGGTACGAAAGTCAAACATTTTTTTAAAAATATTTTCCGTAAAAGAAAAATCATTATTATAAAATTAAATTAAATAGAGCAAAAACTCTTGACAATACGGGACGAAAATAGGATAATTATTATATGCGAATTTTGGAGGTCTGAGTTTATGAATGCAGTTATAACTGTTCTTGGAAAGGATAATGTCGGAATACTTGCCGCAGTATCGGGAGAATGTGCAAAGGTAGGAGTAAACATTGTTGAGGTAACACAATCGGTGCTTCAGGGTATGTTTGCCATGATAATGTTTGTTGATATCAGCAATAGCACAATACCGTTTTCCGAACTTGTGGATATGCTGACCGAAAAGGGAGAGGAAAAGGGAGTAAAAATTCATGTGATGCATGAGGATATATTCAATGCCATGCATAAAATCTGAGCATTGCAAAAAGGAAAGGAATTAATTCGATGATAAATTCACATGATATACTTGAAACTATCAATATGATAGACAATGAAAATCTTGATGTCAGAACAATTACAATGGGCATTTCACTTCTTGACTGTATAGATGAGGATATAGACAGAGCGTGCGGGAAGATTTATGACAAGATATGCAGATACGCAAAGGATCTTGTCAGAACAGGCGAGAGCATAAGTAAGGATTACGGGATACCGATTATTCACAAAAGAATAGCGGTCACACCGATAGCAATGCTTGCGGCAGCCTGCCCGACAAAAAATCCCGTTAAATTTGCGGAAACCCTCGATAAAGCTGCCCTACAGGTCGGAGTAAATTTTGTCGGCGGATACAGTGCGCTTGTCCATAAGGGCTTTGCACCGGGTGATTATGCTCTGATAGAGAGTATTCCCGAGGCTCTTGCAATGACGGAAAGAGTTTGTTCCTCCGTAAATATAGGAACAACAAAGGCGGGAATAAATATGGATGCCGTCGCGAAAATGGGAAAGGTTATCCGAAAAAGTGCGGAACTTACGGCGGATCGTGAATGTATAGGTGCAGCAAAGCTTGTTGTTTTCTGCAATGCACCCGAGGATAATCCCTTTATGGCGGGAGCGTTCCACGGTCCGGGAGAACCCGATTGTGTTATAAATGTCGGGGTATCGGGACCGGGAGTTGTAAGGGCGGCTGTGGCAAAGGCAGGAGAATGTAATATAACGGAGATTGCCGATATAGTAAAGAAGACCGCATTTAAAATAACCCGTGCGGGTATGCTTGTAGCGGGTGAGGCTTCAAAGCGTCTCAGTGTGCCCTTTGGTATAGTGGATCTTTCGCTTGCACCGACACCTGCAATAGGAGATTCGGTTGCGCATATACTTGAGGAGATGGGCCTTGAGGAGTGCGGGGCATACGGAACAACAGCTTGTCTTGCCCTGCTCAATGATGCCGTCAAAAAGGGCGGGGTTATGGCGTCCTCTCATGTGGGAGGTCTTTCCGGTGCATTTATCCCCGTTACTGAGGATGCGGGAATGATTGATGCGGCAAGAAGCAAGACGCTTACGCTGACAAAACTCGAAGCTATGACGGCGGTCTGCTCTGTCGGTCTTGATATGATAGCTATTCCGGGAAATACACCGTCGGATGTGATTTCCGGTATAATAGCGGATGAGGCTGCGATCGGCATGGTGAATTCAAAGACGACCGCTGTACGGCTTATTCCGGCTATCGGCAAAAAAGCAGGAGAGGAACTTAATTTCGGCGGTCTGCTCGGCGGCGGTCCTATAATGGATGTAAATATGAAATCTCCCTCAAAATTCATATCAAGGGGAGGAAGAATACCGGCGCCCATGCAAAGCCTTAAAAACTGATTTTTGTTACTTGATGTTTTATTGTTAAAATAGTCAAAAAAATCAGGAGAGGTTTAAAATTTATTTCCCGTTTTTTTAACTTGTAAAATGAAAGCTGAAGTTGTATAATGATATAAGGTTACAGGGTGTAGAAAGAACGGGCTTTCTTTTCTTTCTATACCCATGCTGTTTTTTGGAGGTGTGCTTATGGAGGATATGATAGCGAAAATTGTTGATATGGACAAAAAAGCCCGCAGTCTTACGAATGAGGTCAAGCAAAGTAAGATAGATTATGAAAAGCAGGTTATCCGTACCAAGGAAACAATAAAGAATAATTTCCTCGAAAAAGCTAAGGAACGTATAAAGATAAATGAGCAGACGATTCAGAAAAAGGCTGACGAGGAGCTTGCACTTATTGAGGAGAAAAACGCCGCGATAATAAAGGCACTTGATGATAACTGTTCGGCAAATAAGGACAGATGGGTAAATGAGATTGTCGAAAGAGTCGTTGGATAATCGTATTATCGGGAGCTTGACAGACAACAGGGAAGGTATAACCGATCTTTCCGTGCGGTGATTTTTTATAAAGAGGTGATACTGATGTCGTCTTCAATGGCATCAAATGCGATACTTGCGAAGGCACGGGCAATGTATGGCAAAAGACTTACGGATACCGACTATAAACAGCTTATGGATTGCCGAAGTGTTTCAGAGGTTGCGGCATATCTGAAAAACCGCACGAGCTATAAAACGGCCTTGACGGGACTTGATGAAAATTCCGCTCACAGGGGACAGCTTGAACCGATGCTGAAGCAGAATATATATTATGATATTTTTGCTTTATCAAGATATGCAAAGGATAAAACACTTCAGTTTTCGGATTTTGTTATATCCGAAATGGAGATTGAACAGATCATACGTTGTCTGACGCTTTTGAATATCGGAAGAGCTGAAGAGTATGTGTATTCGATGCCGCTTTCAATGAGCAAGTTTGCAAAAATAAATCTTGAGGGGCTTTCAACGGTCAGATCGTATGATGATGTGCTTGAGGTGCTTTCGGGAAGCGGATATCTGCCGATATTGAAAAAATTCAGACCCCGTGAGGGTGAGAAAATTGACATAGCATTGCTTGAGGCTGAGCTTAATAACCGTAATTACAGTATGATAACGCAGGCGATAGATAATCTCGGAAACGGCAGGGAACGTGAGGAACTGAGGGAACTGTTCTTTGCGATGTTTGATTTCAGGAATGTTTCAAGAATTATGCGGCTGAAAAAATATTTCAGGTATGATGAGAAAAGAATACGCCCGCTGCTTATTCCGTGCGGAAAGCTTTCAAATAGGACGGTTGATGAGCTCTGTTCGGCAGCCGACCCCAAAGAGGTATTCAATATTGCACGTTCTACCTATCTCGGAAAGCTTATGTCAAAGCTTCAGTATAATGATACATCACAGATGGCTGATGTTCTTCTGAGTACGTATTGCATACATCATCTGAGACTTTCGCCTAATCCTACGATAGTAATGATATCATATATATATCTTATGGAAATAGAGCTTTCAAATATAATAAATATAATAGAAGCGACACGCTACGGTTTGTCTGCCGATGAGAAAAATAAACTGCTTGTCAGATAAGGAGGTGGTTATGTGTCTGTTAAACCGGTTAAAGCCATAAGCATAATCGGTATGATGTCTGAGCTTGATAAGGTTATCAAGTTCTGCGGAGATTCCGGAGTTTTCCATCCGGATGATGCAATGTCCTTTTATTCCGATACAAAGGATTTTATTCCGCTGAATGACAAAAATCCTTTTTCATCTCCGCTTCAGGAGATGAAAAACGCAGCCGATATGATGGGCTTTGAACTGAAATATGAGAAGCCGGCGAATTTTACGGTCAGCGACAGCGGCGTACTCAAGTATGTCAGATTTATAACAAAGAAATTCGGGGAGCTTCTGAATGACAGACTTCGTAATAAACAGGAAACGGATGACTGCTTGAGAAAAATAGAGCAGGTAGGGCACTTTGTCGGGAGCGATATAGATTTTACGGAAATTAATAAATGTAAGTATATCACACCTTCCTTCGGAAGACTTCCGAAGGAAAGCATGAATAAGCTCGCAAAGATTGACAACCCCTATGTCTTGTTTATACCGTGTACGGAGGATGATACCCATTGTTGGGGAGCCTATTTTGCTCCGATAATAAATAAGGAGGATATAGACAGAATATTCTCCTCACTCTATTTTGAAAAACTGGAGGTTCCCAAAATAGCCGGCACCCCCGAACAGTATCTCAAAACCCTTGACGGAGAGCTGCGTGAGCTTAAGGAAAAGGGAAAAGAAATTGAAAAAAGAATAAATATATTCTGGACAGCCGAAAAGGAAAAGTGCATGATGTACTACAGTAAGCTTGAAGAACTGGAGTCTTATCATGTAATAAAGAGATATGTATACAAGTATCATAAGAACTTTATTCTCATAGGCTGGATACCTGCGGATAAGGAAGAATATTTTACAAAACGTCTTGATGATATAAGAAGTATAGAATATTCCCTCAGTGACGGTAAGGAGGAGCTTAAACACTCTCCGCCGGTAATATTGAAAAATCCGCCTTTTATAAAGCTGTATGAGTTTTATGTCAGAATGTATGGCTTGCCAAACTATGATGAGATTGATCCTACGCCTATGGTCGCGTTTACCTACACATTGTTTTTCGGAATAATGTTCGGCGATATGGGACAGGGACTTGTTGTCGCGATAGTCGGGGCATTGATGTGGAAGCTGAAAAAAATGGAAATCGGACGGATACTTGTTCCGTGCGGAATATCGGGTATGATATTCGGATTTCTTTACGGTTCGGTATTCGGCTTTGAAGAAGCTCTCAACCCCGTGTATAAAGCACTTTTCGGAATTGACGGAAAGCTTGTTGAGGTTATGGAGCCGGAAACTATAAATATGATAATCTACGGCTCGGTTGCTTTGGGATTTATTGCGATAGCAATATCAATGCTTCTCAATATTGTATCGTCATTCCGACGGCATGATATGGAAAGTGCATTGTTCGGCGCAAACGGCATATCGGGATTTGTATTTTATGTATCTCTTGTGTTTGGGCTTGTATGCACGATGTTCCTCAATATTCCGATAATGAATACGGTATATATTGTGGGACTGATAGTGATACCGCTGATTCTTATGTTCATGCGTGAGCCGCTCGGAAGGCTTTGCTCGGGCAGGAAAAAATGGCAGCCTGAAAGCTGGGGAGAATATTTCATGCAGAGTTTCTTTGAGCTTTTTGAAATGTGCCTGAGCTATGTTACAAATACAATGTCATT
>CANPXK010000055.1 GCA_947585965.1 uncultured Clostridia bacterium | reverse complement strand
TGCACATAAGCATATGACGAATTGGTAAGAACACCCATAAAGGGAAATGCCGTTTCATTGCTTATCCAAAATTCATTCACCTTATTCTCGTTCTGCTTACACAGAATTTCCTCAATCTCATCAGCACTATTACAGATGTCCGTCCCTAAAAAATGTTCAAATTTCATAAGAACCTCTCCTTTTATTTTTATGATCCAATTATATCAAATACATATTATAAATACAACAAATTTTTAAAAATTTATAAAAAGAACAACCTTCCACGCAATGATTTGCATGATAGAAGGCTGTTTTTTTAAATTAAGTCTTAAGAGTATTCATCCAGCTTCTTCGTTGCAAGACGACAAGAGAAATACCCAGACGTACACATTCCTCAAGTGAAAGTATAAAATAAACATACGGGATAGATAAGCCAAAAACGAAGGCTGAAAGAAAACCGAGCGGTACACCGAAAATCCATGTTCCGATTATATCTATAATCATAATATATTTTGTTTTTCCTCCGCTTCGCAAAATACCGCCGCCGACGATCATATTAAGAACCTTGAACGGCACAACCAATGAATAGGCTGTAAGTATTTGAACCGTAATCTGGCGGACATTTTCATCCACGTTATAGATTCTAACATAATACGGCATTATAAACACGATAATAACCGAGAAAATAAGCGAACCAACAGCACCGTAAAGTATCAATTTTTTTGAGGCGATATATGCCCTGTCAAATTCTCCGTCACCGAGTCTTTTACCTATTATAATGCCTGCTGCCTGACTAAGGCCGCATAAGGCACCGATTGTTAAGGACTGAACAGGATTTGTAAGGGTCATAGCGGCACAGGCGTCGGTACCCAGATGTCCGTATATTCCCGCATAAATATTTTCGCCTACGCTCCACATGAATTCGCAAATCAGAATAGGCATAAGCATGGTTAAATATTGCTTATAGTTAAATTTTCCCATGCCTCTGACCTCATCAGGCTCAGCCGCTGTCACTTTTCCGTATCTGATATACATGATAAATATAAGTATAAAATTTACTGCCTGAGAAATCAGCGTAGCAACCGCCGCACCTATTATGCCCCATTCGGGGAAGCCGAATTTGCCAAATATAAGTACATAATTCAGCCCTGTATTTACAGCCGCAGCAGCAATTCCGGCATAAAGCGGCAATGATGCTTTTTCCATACATCGGAGCATTGTCGAGAGTATCGTTGACCCTGCCGCAGCAAGGAAACCCCAGGCGGTTATAAAAAGATATCCTCCCGCAGCGTCAACAACCGCTTCGTCCTCTGTATAAAGATTCATAATCTGCTTTGGCAAAACGGCGCAAAGTACGGTAAAAACAAAAGCGACACCGAGAGCAAGGATAAGATTGACAGTAAGACTCCTTTTTACCTCCGCACGGTTTTTCTGCCCCATATACTGAGAAATCATTATTCCTGCAACCGCACTTACCGCTGAAACCATTACATTAAATATTCCTGTAAATTTTCCCGCAAGTCCGACAGCCGTAACATCAACACTTCCGAGCTGACCAATCATAATCTGATCAACAACACCGAATGATGCCTGAAGCATTGATTGAAGAGCAACGGGAATTGCAAGAATACAGACCGAATAAAAGAATGATGTTTTTTTCATAAATACCACACCCCTGTCAGTTCCATTATAGGTCAACAGGGGTGTTAATGCAAAACTTAAATACATAAGTTATACCAAAATAAAGTTTATATTTTTGTAGAAAATCATAGACTGCGTGTACTCTCACGGATAATCAGCTTTGTGGGGAGAGTAATTGTTGATTCAATCTCCTCTCCGTCACGGAGCCGCCGCAAGGATTCCAAAGCACATTCCGCTCTTTTTGCCGTATCCTGCCGAACGGAGGTAAGTGATGGGAATACCATACCGCAAAGCGGAGTATCATCAAAGCCGGCAACCGATATTTTTTGCGGAACCGAAATACCGTTACTGTCAAGAAAATGTATAAGATCAACCGCATAAAAATCCGATACTGCAAAAATTGCGGTATAATTTTCGAGCAACTTTAAATTATCATTGTAAAATTTCATTCTGTCATTTTTTATCATAGGGATAAGCATAAAATCCGAACCGCCATATCCGAAGCCTTCCCTAAAACCGTCCAGCCTTTCCTTATCCATATCGACATCATTATCCGAAATGCATAAAACACGGCGGTGTCCGCACCGACGGAAATACTCCCCCACTTGATAGCCGCCATACCTGTCGTCTATATTTATCGAACAGGTACGTTCCGCAGTAACTCCGCAGCTGTCATATGCGGCAAACGGAATACGCATTTGACTTCGGAGCTTTCCGTAATCTGCGTTGCAAAATCCGATAAGTACAAGACCCTCCAGATTCCACATAGTAGAAAAGCTTACAATTTCATCAAGTGATTTAACGGGCTTAACCATAAGCTGCAATCCTCTTTTTGAAGTTTCGGAGGAAAGAGAGTTAAGTGCGGAAGCAATGAACGCATCCTCAAGAATATGTTCTTCGTATTTTTCGTGGTCATTGACAACGACACCTATTATTTTTGAAGGATTCTCTCCGAGCAAAACCTCTGCCGCTCTTGGAAGGTATCCCTTTTGCTCAAGCACTTCACGCACTCTACGTGCGGTACGCTCCGATACCATATTCGTCTTACCGTGAAGTACATAGGACACTGTTGCCGTACTCAGTCCCAATTCATCTGCAATATCACTGAGCCTGATTTTTTGTTCATTCACATTTATCCCTCCGTCAGCAGTCATTAGTTATAATATATCATGCATCTGTATATTTTTCAATACCCGAAAAATAAAGGGTTATCAGCTAAGCCCGGACAGCTTATCTGATAACCTCATGCAAATTTAAATACAATTCAGAAAAATGAGCGGTACATATAATTCAACTGTCCCATTACTTAAGTACTATTGCACTGTATGGCGGAAGTGTTATTCCCTGACCGCTTACGCTGAATTCTGTAATTTCGTCTTCCTCCTCGGTACTTTCCTCGGAGCTTCCCCCGCCAAGGAGTGCGTCAAGGGCAGCGGCTCCTCCCCCGGCATTATCTTCCTCGCGTGCCGCAACTACATAGCCACGTACCTCATTTACTTTGAAAGTATCCTCGGGAACAGTTATTGTTTCTCCCTTTTCTCCGGCATTAAATATAACAAGAACCTTAGAACCATCATTGTCACATACATAACCGGCAACCTCACTATTGTCAAAATAGACAGCAGTCAGACTGCCTCTTGCAATTTCAGGATTCTGATTTTTGAGGGCAATAACACGTTTGTAGAAGCTCAAAAGAGATTTATCATCCTTAAGCTGTTCATCAACTGCCGCATCAGGAACACTTTTGTTTGAAGCACCCGGAATCTTTTTTACATAACCCTTTGTATCCGTTTCCGACCAATACATACCTGTTCGTTTGTCGGGGTCGGTTTCCGAGCCTATCATACCTATTTCCTCACCGTAATATATAAACGCATTTCCGGGTGAGAGAATATACATTGCCGCAGCCATTTCCTGTGACGTAATAGTTGTCAGGAAACCTGCGCTCCTGCCTGTATCGTGGTTGGATATAAAGGTAGAATTTATCGCATTTTCGTTATTTTTACGAATCATTTCCTCATAAGAAACAAGTGCCTTCACATAGCTCTGTGCACTTTCACCGCTAACGGCACTCATTACCCTGCCGCTTGCACCCTGGGAATCAAAATCAAAAAAGCTGTCAACACCGGATTTATAATATTGCGAAATAGTGGCGGCGCTGTCCCAACATTCGCCGACCATGTATACATCATCCTTAACGGACTTTGCATAATCATACAGCCATTTAAGATCGGAAATCGAATCGTCATTTCCCGTGCTTTCATACCAAAGCACAGCATCCAATCTGAATCCGTCTACACCCATATCAAGCCAGAATTTAACAATATCCTTAATTTCCTCCCTGAGCTTTTCGTTAGTAAGATTAAGGTCGGGCATATCGGCATCAAACTGACATTCATAATACCAATTTCCAACACCGGCTTTCTGCCATCCTGCCTGATCGTTATTCTCCTTAAAGTGATAATATTGAGCGTAACCGTCGGTTTTTCCCTCTTTAAGCTCCTTTATGGCATTCTGATACCACTCATGCTGTCTTGACGAATGATTAATAACAAAGTCAATAATGACATTGATATTACGCTTATGTGATTCGTCAACCAGCTTTTTAAAATCATCAAGCGTACCATATGCCGGATCTATATTCTTATAATCGGAAACATTATACTTATGATATGACGGTGACGGCATTATAGGCATAAGCCATATACCCTCAATTCCGAGATCATCCGTTGTTGAGGTATCACCGTCATTAAGATAATCAAGCTTTGATGTAATACCGTTAAGGTCACCGATACCATCATCATCCGAGTCATAAAAGGCATACGGAAAAATCTCATAGAATGTTCTGTATTTATCCTTTGAAGCCTCATAAGATACGGTTTTAAAACCACCGTCTTCGGGAAGCGGTGTTGTGCCTGTGGATGCAGCAGAACCGTCAGCGGAAGAAGCCGTATCCGATTGTGTATCATTGTTGTTTCCGGAGCATCCACCAAGCGCAAAAGCCGACATAATACCTGCGGCAAGTAAAAGTGAAATAATTTTCTTTTTAATCATAAATTTTTCTCCTCTATGCAAATCAAGCAGGGAGGCAAAAGCATCCCTGCTCAATTGATTTAATAAATCAGCCCTTAACGGCACCACCGGTAACACCGGCAACATAGAACCTCTGCATTATAATAAACAAGATCGTGATCGGAATTGCAATAAGAACAGCACCTGCACAGAATGTTGTGAACTGTTCGGTAATGTTATTACCGACAACCATGTTATAAAGACCCAATGCAATCGTCCAGTTTTCGGTTTCATCCTTCATAAAGTAATTTACGAAAATGTAATCGCCCCATGGTGAAAGGAATGTCGTAAGTGCGGTATAAACAACTATAGGCTTTGAAAGCGGGAGTATTATACGCCAGAATATCTGATTTTTCGTAGCACCGTCAATCTTAGCCGCTTCATCAAGGGAACGGGGAATCGTATCAAAGAAGCCCTTTGATACCTGATATCCCAAGCCGGCACCTGCCGCATAAACTATAATAAGACCTAACAGTGATTTGTTCAGTCCAAACAGACTCATGATAGCATAAGTTGCAGTCATGGACATGAATCCGGGGAACATTCCGAGGATAAGACCCAGATTCAAGAAAGTTTTACGGCTCTTAAAACGAAGCCTTGAGAAAGCATAGCTTATCATGAGAATTATAAGAGTAGAAACTACACAGGAGCAAATAGCAACAATAAGTGTATTAAGGAGCCACTTTGAATACTCACTGTCTCCTGAAAAAAGACCGATATAGTTATCCAATGTCCAACTGCGGGGAATTATATGATCCGCTGCAACAACCTTATCGGAATCAAATGATCTTGCGACCAACCAAAAGATCGGGAACAGCCATATTACTACCATTACGGAAAGAATTATGTAAATAGCGATATCCGCAGCTTTTCTTTTCTGAGCATAGCCGGTCTTCATAGTACCAATATTTGAATTTGTCATGAAAACTCCTCCTCATTCTTCGATGCCTTGGACATATTGAAAGTAATAAGCGAACCGGCAGCACAAATCACGAATACTATAATACCTATTACCGCTCCAAGGTTATAATCCTTTTGGTCAACGGTCAGCTTATACAGCCATGTTACAAGCAAATCCGTCTGACCTGCTCCGTTTGTATATCCTCTCGGGTTCGGACCACCTGTTGTGAGGTAGTAAATAACATTGAAGTTATTGATATTACCTACAAATGTCGTAATCAGATAAGGTGTTGTTACGAAGAAAATATACGGGAATGTAATCTTTGTAAACTGCTGGAAAGCATTTGCACCGTCAATACGTGCACTTTCATAAAGATCTTCGGGAATATTCATAAGAAGACCGGACGAAATAAGCATTGTATACGGAATACCTACCCACATATTTACAACGATAACCGTAAATCTGGGCCAGAAACCGCCCATATCACCGAGGAAGTTAATAGCCGAGCCTCCAAGACCGGTTATTACCTGATTAATAGGTCCGTCAACAAAGAGAAGACATCTCATAACAAGAAGGGTTACAAATTGAGGAACGGCGGCTGTAATAACGAAAGCCGTTCTCCAGAAGCCCTTGAACTTAATTGTCTTTTTATTAATCATAAGTGCAAGAACTATACCAAGTATGTAGTTGCTGAATGTTGCAAAGACAGCCCATACGAGAGTCCATACAAGAATTTTTCCGAAGGTCTCCGAGGTTCCTGCGGTGGAAGCAAATACCTCTTTAAAGTTTTCAAAGCCTACCCACCAATAGATTTTCTCGGCGTTCGGGTCAGCCTGTTTATTATAGCTTGTAAAAGCAATAAATATAGTAAAGATGATAGGAAGAACTGTAAAAATAAGAAGAAGGACAGACGGTATAATCAATAGCGTAATGTGGAAACGCTCATCAAGAAAATCCTTAACCTCTTCAAAAAATCCAACAGGATTCTTACCTCTCTCTATAAGCTGCTGAGATGCATAAGCACTCTTGGTATTTGCAATATATATTGCAAAAAATGCAACCGTAACGATAAGTGTAAGCACGAAGAAAAGAAGAACATTGTTGGAATTATCAATAACAGGCTTATTAAAGCTGCCGCTGACAAAACCACTGCTTGAGTCCGCACCTGCTGCTTGAATCACATGACCTATGGCACCATTAATAGGTCCTTTTCCATCGCCTAAATCAACACCGTTACAATAAATCTTTGATATATAAACAAAACCGAAGCTGAACATAAATACTATGTATGCAACTTCAGCTGCAAGAAACAGGATACCCTTCGCAAACTGCTTGTGCATCATATTTCCCGCACCCATTACGATATAGGAAAGCTTTGTCCCGATATCACCGTTTTTGAATCTTGAACCGTATCCGACAAAACCATTGCCGATCGTAGTGAATATCGACTTGAAGAAATTGCCGATAATTGCAATCAAATGACCGATCGCTCCCGGTATTCCCCTGAAGAAAGCTCCTATTTTATAGACAATCTTCTGACCGGTAGTCATTTGAGCGTAATCCAAAAAATCCATCCATATACAACTCCTTTGCCTTAATAATTAAATATGACACCCACCCTCGCTTAATGCGAGGATTTCCCGAGCAACGGGCAAACTCCGTGTGTCTGCGGTTAAAATTTTCGCACTCTGTCAAAGCGGACTTACAGTTCACTTTAATATGAGCAGCCCGGTTCATCACACAAGCTGCTCACATCTGACAATTATTCTAAGCAAACAAAATCATACCATGGAATTTATTGTTTACTATCAAGCTGTGTCACAATATCATTAAGTATTCCGTTAATCTCATCATCGGTAAGCTTACCGCTCTTATCCAAAGCTTCATTACCTATTGTCTCAGGTTTAACTGACCAATAATCGCCGCCAACGGATTTACCCTGCGGGTGAGCATAATCCAACTGATCATTGATAGCCTTGAGTGCCGGGTCATTCTTTACCTTATCATCCGCAACTGCTTCATTGTTTGTCGGAATAAGACCTCTTTCATTATAACGTGCAATCTGCGAATCCTTATTTGTGAGATAATAAGCAAGCATCTGGGCAGTTACAGGATACTTACAGTTACTGTTGACACCTATAACCTTGTAGCCGCCGAACGAATGAAGCTGCTCCTGTTTGCCATCCATGAGAACCGTCGGAAGCTTTGCAGCACCAACATTTTCTTCTCCGATAGCTTCCTTAATCATAGGACCTGCCCATGTTCCTATAACGGCTGCTGCAAGCTCGCCTTTCTTAAAGCCCTGCTGAACATAAGCATTGTCGGTAAGGGTACTCGGCGAACCTACAAATCCCGCATCCTTGCTTTCGGCAATATGGCATATAGCCTTAGCAGCCTTAAGACCCTCAGGGGTATTGAAAGTAGCCGTCTGCTTTCCTTTACCGTTGTTAGCGGCCGGATCGTAAGTAATTTCGCAGCCTGCGGTAAAGAAGAATCCTGTCATATACCAAGGACCCGTGATATTCAGGTAAACGGATTTGCCGGCTTCATTTGCCTTTTTGATCATATCGTCAAGGCACTTAACCTCATCCTCACTCTTATACACTCTCTTGTCATAATACATAAAGTAACCGTTATCCGACGTCTTCGGGAACGCATATGCCTTACCGTTTACAGAGCAAGCATCAATCGAATCCGCAGAATTATTTTTAACTACATTTGCCTGGAATGTCGATGCAATCTCGGCAATAGCACCCGCCTCAACAAGCTGTGTAATCTGATCATCAGCCATATTGAATACATCTGCCGCCTCTTTCGGTGATTCGAGAACCTTACCGCCTGCAGCATCTTCACCGTATGACGTCTTTACCTTTACATCAACAGTCACACCATCCGTAGAGTATTCTTCCTCGAATTTCTTAACCAATGTCTTTTCAAACGGACCATCATCACCTGAACACCAGAGTTTAAGTTCAATCTTGCCGCCATTATTCTTTGCTTCATCTGCTATAAGACCCCTAATTGTTTCCTGCACACCGGAAGATTCTATATCCGCAACAGATTCTACATTTGAAGCTGCACCACCTGAGGTTGTAGCATCACCACCTGTCGATCCCGCACTTGAGTTTTGATTTCCGCCGTTACTTCCACCGCCCGAGCAACCTGCAAGTGCCGAAGCTGCCATCATAGCCGTAAGAACAAGTGCCAGTGCTCTCTTTGTTTTACTAACCATTGTTATGATCCCTCTTTCTGAAATTTTAGATTATTTTCCGCACATATGTGCCTTTACAGTCACGAATGCTTACTGCCGATCCTCCCTTCAAGGATCCGGGCATTCGTAAACCACTGTAATAATGATATCATAGAGAACGAGCAATTTCAATGGTAGATTGTCATTTTTATCCATATACACAAATATGTTTATTATATTTTGTTTATTTTAACAAGCAATTTTCTCCGATTCGTCAATATAACTTTTTGGTGCGATATTTTTTATATCTTTTTACTATAACGTCTTTGTATAAAATAACTATACAAAAAAAAACGAATATAATAATATCTTTAATTTTGAATTTTATTTTATATAAACAACACAAATTTTTACTTCAATAAAACAACAGTCAAAAAAAATTTGTCAAAATATACAAAACACCATTCTCGTACCAATATACAAGAATTAACATTGTCTTTTGTGCAAAACTTTTAAAAACGTCATTTTCATAAAATTATTTTTTATTTCCCGAAAAGAAAATTATATAAACAATTTTACCACGCCTATGGCCGCAAGCATAAATGCGGATAACAGACTGAACCACAGTTGCCTTATGTTGCGGAAACTTTTAAGATATTTCCCTAACAGTTCGCCCATGCAGAGTAATAAAAGCTGGAATAATCCGCACAATATCGGCACGGCAAGCACCGCTCCCCCTATCCCGGCACCTATCCCGGCGGAGAAGGAATCCGCCGACAGGGCAGCTCCGATATACAGTGCTTCTCTTATATCTACGGTTGATGATCTGTCCATATCACAGGAGGTGGGACTTCTCAGTATTTTAGCGGCAGTTTCAAATGGTGAATTGCCGCGGCTGCTTTCATTTCTTTTATTTTTCTCCTCCTTTACTGCACCGACAGCAATATACGTCCCAAGTATAATAAGAAGAACCGAACCAATGACATTTCCTATATATTCCGGCAAAAGCTTGCCTATAATTCCTCCCATAAAGGCAGCAGCCGCTGTCACCGCAACCGACACAATGCATATAACAAGCTTTGAAACAGGAGGATTTTTAATTCCCCTCAGTGCACAGCTTGCCCCTATGGCAAACGCATCTATACTGAGTGCGGCGGCAAGCACAAGCATTTCATATAAATCCAAAGTAAAACAGCTCCAAGCTAAATGTAGATATTGTAAGACAGGTCCTGCTGTTTACATACTATGCTTTATATGGAAAGCTTGCGAATTACGGATAATGCGTAATTCATGCAAAATGCGGAAAAAAATATTTTATTTTTAAGCCTGATATGGTATAATTGTTATAATAACTTTCAGGAGGGATTTTTATGAACACAAACAAGATCAAAAAGAAGGCGGTGGAGGTTACGAAAGAATTCGTAATTCTGAACATAGGAATAGTCCTTTTAGGAATATTTCTTGTCATATTCCCAAAGCTTTCCTCTTCAATTATCTGCTACATTATCGGCGTAATATTAAGCATCTGGGGACTTTTTAAGGTTATTGAGTATTTCAGGATAAAGAATGAGTTTTTCGGATCCTTTTCTCTTGTCCAGGGCTGTGCCTTGCTCGGGTTCGGGATATACATACTTGTAAGTCCCGATTTTCTCGCTGCAATCATAGCCATTGTTCTCAATATGATACTCTTTATCGGAGCAATTATGAAACTCCAGTACACTTTCGAGTTTGCCAGACTCAAATCGAAGGGTTGGACAATACAGGCGGTCGGTGCTGTTTTAGTGATAGCAGCCTGCATAATAGCATTTCTGAACCCCTTCGGAGCCGCTGATTTTCTTATGATTTTCATTGGCATTTCGCTTATATTTGACGGTGTATGGGATCTTATAACGATGATTTATGTTTCAAAATTCGTCAAGAATATTGAGAAAGCCATTAAAAGCACGCATGAAGATGAAGAAATGGTTGATGCGGAATACACAGACGAAGATAAAGATTAATTGTGCATAATCAACTGCCAACACTTAATTCACCCATTGGCACCTCGGTCGTCGGGATTCTGTTTCCGGGAGCATCTGCCGGATGAGCCTCACCTCACAATTTCCCAACCAAATAAAACAGAGCAGCAATTTACGGAATGGAATCCTGTAAACTGCTGCTCTGTCTTTTATTCTTTGTTCTTATTATCAAACGGCCTTATCTTTATTCCGTATTCCTTCGGGAGCCATTTGCCGCATACGGGCTGAGTTCTCCTCGTTATTTCTTCATACATTACATACAGCGTCTGCACACCGTTTTCCAGTATATAGTAATGTCTTATATACGGAATAAGCAGAACAAGAAGCATTACAAACAAAATAAGCAAGGGAATACTCGCATAAAACACCATTACAAGCAAAACCGCAACTGTAACTATTGCAAATAAGAAAGTTACGATAAGGTGTATAAGCCTTTCGTGCTGCCAGAATTCAATTTCCCTGAAAAGCTCCTGTTTGAACAGTTCCGCATCTTCAATCTTCTCTCCGCTGTCTATCAGCTCATACAGACTGTTTATATATGTCCTCAGTTTATTTCCCATAGCCTACTCACCCCGGATATCAGATACCTTTTATCGGTCTTTCCATAATATATTCCTTACAGACAAAGCCGCCGCCTATATCCGTATCCTGTGCCCTGACCTTACGGAATCCCAGATGCTCATATACATTTATCGCAAATCCGTTTTCTCTTTCAACCTTAAGACGGATCTTGGTTATATTCATAGAACCGAATTCCGGATTGGAAAAAATTGTATCAAGGTATTTTATCGCCCGCCTTGCAAGACCCTGACGGCGGTATTCAGCCTTGATATACAGCCTTGCCAGATATACGTATTCTGTTTTTATCATCATACACATATATCCCGCCAGCTTATCATCCGCCAAAAGCATATAGTATATATATCCCTCGGAAAGCTGTTTTCTCATAGCCTTTCTTGATTGATACTTTTCCAGCATATAGCTTATCTGTTCGGGAGAAAATATGTCCTTATAATAATTATGCCAGACATTATTGGCAGCCTGTTCAACCTCAATAATTTGTTTTTCTGTTGCAACAGGCATAACATCAAATCTCATATTCCACCACTTACTTCTGTTCTGAGTTCAAAAGTATTCTCCATTAATTATTATTTTTTTCTATCTTTTTTCTCTCAACCTTTGTGTCAATATGGATATCCTCAGATACACTCAGATTGAGCGGTGCCTTTTTATTATAGGGATACGGCTCGGTCTTGCCGTTGAATTTATATTTGAAATATATAACAACCGTTACGACAATACTGACTACAGCTGACAAAAGTATAATTTCAACAAGATTTCTTTTGATGCCGCCCGAGGAAGAAAGCACCTGATATTCGGCATTGGCAGCGGCATCGTCGGCAGTACTATCCGCTCCTGCGGCAACTGCTCCGGCATTTACAGCGATATCGCTTACTGTATCGTCAGCCCCGGCGGTAACTGCTTCGATATTGACAGCTGCACCATCGGCAGCGTTATACGGCTCAGCGGCAGCTGCTGTCAAAGAAAACACCGACGCCAGCATAAGAACAGTAAAAAGCATAAACAGCTTTATAAACAACCTGTTTTTTTTCATAACATTGATTAACCTCCCATCAGGAAAAAGGCTATAACCGAAAGTAATATAAACACGCCAATACCAAACAATGCAAGTTTTCCCTTATCAAGCGGCAAAGCACCGAAATTTTTTCCGGTCTGCCCGTTCATGGCATACATATACATCTTATCCCTATATTTGAAGGTCATCATCCATACCGGCATAAGAGCATAATTCCAATGCTCGTCAATTGTATTAATATCAAAGCTGTCAATCGTCACCGAATCATAACCTTCAACCGTATCACGATAGATCTTCTTCGCATATTCGGCAAGAGCCTTATCTACCTCGGACTGTACCTGATTTCTTTCAAGATCTCTTTTTTCAGCAAGAAAACCGGAAAGGTATGCCATTGTAAACGGTTTCAATTCCTCGTCATCATATGGATTAACATACTTCAATATATTCTTGCTGTTATCTTCACTCAGTGCCGATTGCGGAAATTTTGTAAAGTTTATTACACCCGCACGGCGAACCTTATATATTTTTGTTTCCTTATATTCGTAGTCGCCCTCAGTCCATCTCCTGACCTTTTCCGCCGTGGCACTTATTCCGCCGTCTCTATGCGAATCGACAAGCCAATACGGATAATATACTCCCTTCATCATGTCGAGCTGTGCAGATGATCCAAAGTCCTTAGGCAAAAACCATTTCTTCTTGCAGAACTCACGGAACCTCTTTTTTGCATCCTCTTCGGATATTTTAAAAGGGATAACCCTGTCCGGTTTAAATTCACCTTTAAGTCTGTTTGTAAGTACAACGGGGTTATGGCAATATACACAGAAAGTAGCCGCTGTATTATCGGTTTCTGCAATTACCTCGGCTCCACAGCTCTGGCAAGTAAAAAGTGCGGCACCGTAAAGCTGATCCTCTTCACTTTGTTCCTCGGACTCTCTTTCCTCGTCGAGCTTTTCCTCAAGATTTCCGAAGTGCTGCTGCAAGACCTCTTCGGTAAATTCGCTGCGACAATATTCGCAATAGAATTTAAGCTTAGAGGCATCATATTGCAGCGGACCTCCGCAATTTATGCATTTATATGATAATGTTTCCATTAGTCCGGAGTTCACTCCTTTTTTATGTAAGACCTCCCCGATACAACAATGAGAAGGCATTATTTATATTCATCAGGGGACGCCGTTACTTCAGCAAGCGTCCCCTATCAAAGATATTTTAGTAAAAATCAGCCGATTGAACCTTTGAATTTCACTACAAGCAAACATACCGTTGAAATAAAACTGAATCTTCAAGGATATCATGCATAATCCGAATCATTTATCGGATCTCCGCATTCGGGGCAGAATTTCGGAATAGGCTGACTCATATCGGGTTCATAACCGCATTTATCACATTTAATTTTCTTTGGTTTTGCGTCAGGACGTTTTGCACCGCATTCGGCACAGAACTTACCCTTATTGACCGTTCCGCAAACACACGTCCACTCTCCAGATGCAGCGGGTACAGGCTTAGGCTGCCCGCATTCTGCACAGAATTTTCCGGTATTTCCGGTCTTGCCGCAGCTGCACGTCCATCCGTCTGCCGTTGGTGCAGCCTGCTGAGGCTGAGCAGCGGCCGTCTGCTGCTGTTGAACAGGCTGTTGCTGCATGGGCTGCTGCATCTGTTGCTGCTGCATCATACGCTGCTGCTGCATCTGCTGTTCCATCTGCATCTGCTGCATATTTGTGGCCGAAGCTCCCTGCATAAAGCCGCCGGCGGCATTCATACCCATACCGACACCCATGAAACCTGCCATAGCACCATTTGCATTTGAACCTGCATCTCTGATACCCTCGGATATATTTTTCTGCATCATTGTTTCTCTCATACCGGCATTGTTGAACATAGCAACTCTGCTTCTCTCTTTGAGGAGTTCCTTTGTTTCATCATCCGGAGTAACACTGATACCTATTTGCCTTAGCTGTATACCACGCTCTTCAACCCATGTATCACGAAGAGCGGTTTTAAGCGCTTCACAAAGTTCCGGAAGATGTGCCGGAACCTGAGAGATCTTTACACCCTTTATTGAAAGCTCAGCGAGTGCAGGCTCAAGAGCCGTAATAACCTCAAGGTCATATCTTTGTCCGACAAGCTGCTCCATATTGACAGGCCGCATATTTGTAACATCGGAGGTTGCTATAACCGTCCTGAAAAATCTGAGCGGATCCACAATTTCTATAGAAAATTTACCGTGTGCACGGACACTTACATCAATATCGTATGTTGCATCATAGAAGCTTACCGGATTGGGTGTACCGAACTTGATACCCTCAATAGGTTTAAGGTTGATATAGACAACCCTCTGAGCGGTAGGCGTGACACCCGAAAATTTAAAACGGTTGAATGCCTCTTTGAGAGAGTCACCGAACTGACCGTTAAAAAGAGACGGAAGTGAAGAATTTTTTACTTCAAAATAACCCGGCTCTGCTGTATAATCGACAATGGCGCCTCCGTCTATGAGGAGCATCATCTGATTATCATAAACGTGTATGATCGATCCGTTTGAAATAGTGTTGGCAGTACCCTTGTAGTTTGTATTTCTGCTGTCGTTGCGTGCCTTCATTATACCGGGACACATAACGGTTTTTGCATCCATATCACTCGGTTCAACTACCTCAAGCCATGTATCGGCAAGTGCTCCGCCGACCGTATTCATCGCAGCCTTAATAATTCCCATTCTGACGCATCTCCTTTGTTAGTATAATTTTTTTGTCATCCTGTTTTTTTCCTTGATATCTGTAAATGACCATCCGAAAACGTCTTGTGACATATTCCTGAACGGTGTTCCGCAAAAAAGACATTTGTCCGCACTTGACGAACTGAGCGGTGCGCCGCAGTTAGGGCAGTTGAGTCCCATAACATCTGTAACCCCGGCCTGTCTTGCCAACTCGCTGTCAAGAACCCTCGCATACGAAACAACATATACCGTTTCTCTTGTTTTTTCCTTGCTTCCGTTTACGAGTTTACCATTTTCATCCTGCGAAAAATTCAGATATCCTACCGCAGACTGGAATCTTATAATAACCATTCCGCTTTCGTGAACATATTCACTTATAACGGTACGGTGTATTACCACATTATCATAAT
>CANPXK010000054.1 GCA_947585965.1 uncultured Clostridia bacterium | reverse complement strand
AAGTCAGCCTTACGGCTGACGGGCAATTCATCCCACCGCCTTAGAGGCGGGGGACTTCTTGCCCATTTAGGTTAAACTGCCGGTATAATTTTTGCTATTGCTTCTCCACGAAGATTTCTGTTTTTCTACTGCCTGTCATTATTTTCCACATCACTATTTTTCTTTTAATATACCACACCTTAAAAAATTGACGTAATTCGGTTACGTTTCTTTGTCATGCAATTTTTTGTTTTTATCATTCTTGACAGGGTATTTTACATTTATTTTATATATTTATTTTCTTTTATGCAAAAATGTAAGGGCTGCCGCTCTGCGTTTTTTACGCTTATGCGACAGCCACTTTTGCTGCTATTTTATTTTTATCGTGCGGACTAATTGTTTCGACTCATAAGTCCTCACGCCGCAGAGGTACCTGCCATTATTTCGTTGTAATCTATAGTAAACGTTCTGTCCTCCGTCAGCGGTCCTTCATATATTATCGGGTTAAAGCCATCGGGATTTGATGCATCTCCTGCTATCCACAGCAGAATAATCGCCTGCTCAAGCGGATAATAATATCCTTTGGCTGTATTGTTGATGTCGCATGTAGTCTCACGCTGCACCAATGTTCCCATGTCTGGATCTTTATAGAACACAATTCCTGACCATACGCAGTCATCAGGTGCATTTTGCAGGACAAAATTAACCTCTATCGCTCCGTCGGGCTTTTCGTAGCCGTCCCATGAGGTCGTGTCATTGTCGAGTTGAGCCTTGTCGAAGATAGAATTTACCGTGTCGATATATTGCGACAAACCGTTGCGCTTGAGTGAGTACTCCACAAGCCCTGCAACCTCCCTGTATTTGCTTTTCGGGGTGAGAAGATACAGAGTGTCCTTCCAAACCTCGAAATTATCCGCCATACTTATTCCGCTTTGCGACATTTGATAGCACACATGGGCGAGAATGGAACTGTTCGTATGTACTCCGCCGTGGTCGTCTATGGTTCCTGTCGGGAATCTCGAATTCATTTCATAGAAAACATCGCCTACAAATTCAGGCTGAGCGAACATATGGGGATCAGCCATAGAGCGTGTTGGCGTTCCCGATTGCTCGGAGATATACCAGTTTACTAAATCGGAATTGTCCGGATCTATTTGCATCTCAATGAGGTTTCCGAGTATATCGGCGTATGCTTCCTCAATCGCACCGGTATCGTTAAAGTAAGCACCGGAAGCATTATGTGACCTTCTTATTGCATGAGAAAACTCGTGTGCGGCAGTGTCAAGAGATGTGCTTACGGGATAGCTGCTGAACGCAAAGCAGGCAAATCCGCTGAAGTTTGACAGATAGCCGGCGTTTGGCTGCTCAACTCCGCCTGTTGTGCCGTAACCGAAGCCTACGGATATAGGCATACCGTTGCCATCGACCGATTCGATACCGTGAGCCTTATAAAAGTCGTATACATTTCTCACGTTTTCAAAAGCAGTGACAAAAACCGGGTTAATATCGCTGCTGTTTTCAAAGGTGTATACATAGAAGTCGGGTATTATTGGACCCGTACTGTCAAAGTATGTCTTTTGCGAGTCAACGCACAATATTTTTCTCTCCGTATCAACAAAGTAATAACCCGACTCGTTCTTTGCCACAGGAAGAACTACTTCTTTGCCGAAGCTGTCAGTGAAGGTCATGTCCTGAGTTTCAACATTAAAGTAAACATCGTTATCATATTCGCCGCTATCGGTCTCAATGCTCGATACAGATACTATATCGAAAACTTCGCCATTTTGAATGCTCACAAACAGTTTGAAATATTGGTTATTATCGGCGGACGGCTGATCCCCCGTATTATTGCGCTGCAAATAAAACTCCCAGCATACGTTTTTATCCTGTACAGAAAGAGCCGGATCCTGTCCGATGTCAAGAAGAGTAAAGCCGTGCTGTTCGCAGTAATCCGCAGCGATATCCTTTGCTTTCTCGACTGATACATTTATGTCGTCCTCCGAAACGTCAATTTCGGCTGCGGTGGGATCTATTGAGCTTGAAAGGCAGAGGGTGTTGCCGTCTTTGTCAACGCCTATCTTTATGAACGCATCAGTCACCGTTGCAAGACCCTGCACCTGCTCAAAGGTATAATATGTATCTCCGTTGTCCGTAACGTCTACCCTTAAGGGGATTATTTCTATATCGTCTTCATTT
The DNA here is from genome assembly GCA_947585965.1 of uncultured Clostridia bacterium. Taxonomy (GTDB): domain Bacteria; phylum Bacillota; class Clostridia; order Oscillospirales; family Acutalibacteraceae; genus UBA1213. The sequence continues at coordinate 13,607 of CANPXK010000054.1, read as the reverse complement.
GCATTTAGAAGCATCTTAACCGCTTGGAGAGAGCTTAATGCGGTTTCCCAGTTGGTGACCTTGTAGTCTGTATATCGCCCGTTTATGAACGATACCTCGTTTGAATCTTTGTATCTGAGAATGGTCGCATCGCCGTTGTTGAGAGCCTTTATATCCGTCTCTGTGTTGTCGTGTATCTCAGGCTGTTCGGGGAATTCGACTGTGAGCGTCACGGTTACCGTTTCGCCCTCAAATTCAAGCTCCAGCTTGTCCTCTATAACGGTATAACCGCCCTCATCGGCAGCCTTTGCATTCTGCATCGGTATTGACACCGCCAAAACTGAAGACGCAAGAGTAAAGCAGAGCATAACGGACATCATACGTCTGTTCTTTTTTACTATTACGAGGACTGCCGCCGCAGATACAAGCATTACGGCTATAAGCAGAGCTATTATGCCGAGGAACGAATCATCGCCCGTTTTTATCGTGCTTTGATCCACGTTTTCGCCGTCGGTAACGGTCGTGCCGCTGTTATTGCTGTCTCCGGGCGTTGACGTTCCCGGCTGAGACGGTTCGGAGGTTGTCACAGAGCCATCCGTGTCGGGAGTGGAATCCGAAGGAGTCGTGTCGGAAGGAGAATCCGAGGGAGTCTCGTTGGAAGAAGGATCCGAAGGAGTTTCGTCGGAAGAGGGATCCGAGGGAGTCTCGTCGGAAGAGGGGTCCGAGGGAGCCTCATCGGAAGAAGAATCCGAGGGAGTCTCGGATTTCAGCGAAACATTTACGGTCAGGCTGTCGCTTTGCTCAGACGGAAGAAATACGTCTGTTTTTTGAGTATCACCGGAAATCTCTGCGTTGTCGGAAACAGAGATTTTGTAATTAACGCCGTCTATATCATAGTAGTTGGCGTTTTTTACTGTCGCCGTTACCGATGCACCGCTGTCTGTCTGAGACTCGGCGGTAAGCTCGCCGCTCATGCCATAGGATACCGTCGCGGCAGACACTGTTGTAGAGCCTGCGAAAAGCATAGCGGAAACGATAATCAGAGGAGCTGTAATCTTAGCCAATTTTAATTTTGCTTTTTTCGTCATGTTCTCTTCATCCTTTCAAAATCGCAGTATCATGGGTTTTCAAGTATAATACCACGATAGAAATATAATAACATAATTTTGATATTTAGTCATTTTGCCGCTTTATGGCGAGGTTTCTTATTTCATAATGTCAACGAGAATTTTTTTCACTTTTTCAAAAATGTTCCCGCCGGCAACTTTGTCAAGTTCTTCATCGGAAAGTTCACCGCTTGCGTTTAACTCGGAGAAAAGTTCTTTAGCCTTTTCTTCGCTCAGTTCCATTCCGTTTTCTTTTGCAAGAACAAGAATTTCATCAGCGGACTTTGCTTCTTTGAGCTTTGCAATAAATTCTTCTTTCTGCATATTACTTTACCTCCCCGTTTTTTATCTTTTAAGGCAAGCTATTAAGATTTAGCCATTTCTTCCATAGACATACCATACTTTTTTTTGCTTAATTCATCAAAATAATCCAAAAATTTATCATAAATGTTCCCGCCGGCAACTTTGTCAAGTTCTTCATCGGAAAGTTCACCGCTTGCGTTTAACTCGGAGAAAAGCTCTTTAGCCTTTTCCTCGCTCAGTTCGACATCATTTTCTTTCGCAAGAGCGAGAATTTCATCAGCGGACTTTGCTTCTTTGAGCTTTGCAATAAATTCTTCTTTCTGCATATTACTTTACCTCCCCGTTTTTTATTTTTTAAAGCAAGTCATCAATATATATGCTTATAATTCGTCCGCCCGCAACTTTATCGAGGTCGTCGTCCGAAAGCTCACCGGTTGCATTAAGCTGACTAAAAAGCTCCTTTGCCTTTTCCTCGTCAATTTCAACGCCGCTTTCTTTTGCAAGAACGAGAATTTCATCAGCGGACTTTGCTTCTTTGAGTTTGGCAACAAATTCTTCTTTGTTCATATGTTTAAGCTCCTTTCTTATTATTTGAATAGCGACTCAATAAGCCCCCGCATATTCGGACCAAGCTCAAACCCGCCGGCAACTTCGTCAAGTTCTTCGTCCGAAAGCTCGCCGGTTGCGTTTAACTCCGCGAAAAGCTCTTTTGCCTTTTCTTCACTCAGTTCAACTCCGCTTTCCTTTGCAAGAGCGAGAATTTCATCAGCAGACCTTGCTTCTTTGAGCTTGGCAATAAATTCTTCTTTGTTCATATGTTTAGCTCCTTTCGACAATTCAACCGCTCGGATATTCTTCAACGTACCGCTTGAAGAGCATTATTAACAAATCACTTAGTGGAACACCCAAATGCTCATGCCGCCGACGACTTTGTCGAGGTAGTCGTCTTATTTACGTGTTGGGAAAACCAAGTAAAAGTCCATGCCGCCCGCAACTTTGTCGAGGTCATCATCCGAAAGCTCGCCGTTTGCGTTAAGCTGACCGAAAAGCTCTCTTGCCTTTTCTTCGCTCAATTCAACTCCGCTTTCCTTTGCAAGAGCGAGAATTTCATCTGCGGACTTTGCTTCTTTGAGCTTAGCTACAAGTTCTTCTTTGTCCATATGTTCAAGCTCCTTTCAAGGTTCTAACCTTTCGGGTGTTCTTTTCTGTACTGCTCCATGGCTTTTAAAAAACTGCTAACAATCTCGTCACGGCTTATAATGACTCCAAATTCCTCACCGCCTGCGACTTTATCAAGCTCATCATCGGAAAGCTCTCCGTTTGCGTTCAACTCGGCAAAAAGCTCTTTCGCCTTTTCTTCGCTCAGTTCAACTCCGCTTTCCTTTGCAAGAGCGAGAATTTCATCAGCAGACTTTGCTTCTTTGAGCTTTGCTGTAAGTTCTTCTTTGTCCATATGTTCAAGCTCCTTTCAAGGTTCTAACCTTTCGGGTGTTCTTTTCCGTACTGCTCCATGGCTTTTAAAAAACTGCTCACAATCTCGTCACGGCTTATAATGACTCCAAATTCCTCACCGCCTGCGACTTTATCAAGCTCATCGTCGGAAAGCTCTCCGTTTGCGTTCAACTCGGCAAAAAGCTCTTTCGCCTTTTCTTCGCTCAGTTCAACTCCGCTTTCCTTTGCAAGAGCGAGAATTTCATCAGCAGACTTTGCTTCTTTGAGCTTTGCTGTAAGTTCTTCTTTGTCCATAAGTATTACCTCCGTTTTTGGGGTCTGCTTCGGATAATGTATTCGGCTATCGAGCCGCACAAATCCTCGGCAGACCCCTTCGATGTGCCTGAAGTAAATCAGCTTGTATTGAATGTAAGACTTCTATTATCTGCCGAAAAGACCGCCAACCCACTTCTTTATCGTGTCAACTATTCCGCCGCCGGCTACTGCTTCAAGCTCGTCGTCGGAAAGTTCGCCGGTCTGGTTGCTTATCATTTTAAACAACTCCTCAGCCTTGTCGTCAGAAAGCTCCAGATCACATTCTTTTGCGATAGCCTTTACTTCGTCCACCGACTTCGCATCCTTCACCTTGTTTACAAATTCTTCCATGGTAATTTCTCCTTTTAAAATTTATTTGAAACGCACCTGCGTGGCTTCACCCGTTTAAATTATGCAGTTCAAAAAACTTCTCATTCGTAAAACTTACTTCGCTTTTATATTCTCATTTTCGGACAGGAAAGCATCTGCTCCGCGCCGCCCGAAACTTCAATTCCCGCGGCTTTAAGCTCGTTTATAAACGCTTCAGAGAGCGCGTTTCCCGCAAATTCCTGCATAATATTCATAAAGAACTTTCCGTTCACCGCATTCACTTCTACAATAACATGACTTCCCGACGGGTCAACATATGTTCTCACTGACTTTATGTAAGGCTCAAGAGCACCGAGGGTGTTCATTCTTACATAGCTTAACGTAAGGTTTACCTGCCTTAAATTCTCCTTTGATGCCGCTCTGAAAGATGCACGTATCTCATCGAGATCACCGAGGGCAAGTATCTTCTTTTCGTTGTTAAGGCGCCTGTGTAAAGCAGAAAGCATATATTCGTCGGTCGACTGATATGCCGCCATCCGACGGCATATGTCATTCAGCATTTCGGGCGTAAACCCGCGCATTTCGTCCGTATAATTGAGGGCAATAACGCCCGTGACATTGTTATGTGCAAGCGGCTTTTTCAAAAACGTGCGATAGTTTTTCATAAGCACTATTCTGAACGGCGCGTCAAATTTTTCGCAAATCCCAAACGTTGCCTTCGCGAACATATTTGCAAGCATAATTGCGGGAGTAGAGCCGTTTTTCTTACAATAGTCCATAAACTCGGCTTCCGAAAACTCTATCTCACAGACGGTCTGCCTGCTGCTGTCTATATCCATTATCCTATCCCATGTGACCGCAGAGGGCAGCGCAGGCTTTTTTTCGGTCTCCTGCTGTTCTTGTTTCTGTTCCTCAAGGGGCGGAAGATCAAGATAGGGGTCTTTTCTCTCCTCATCAGAAACGGTCATTTCTGCTGTGCGGATATTTTCGGTGGGGAGAGAGGTCTTATATTCTTCGGTTATGTAATAATAAAGTGTTGTTTTTATAAGCTCCATAATTCCCGTAGTATCGGTTATGGAATGTATCATGTCGAAATAGACCGTATCGCCAAAATAGTTTACGGCGAGAGCATGGAAGTTCGATTCTTCGGAAAGAAGCGTAACAGGCTCGGAGCTGTTTGTAATAACGATAGGCTCGTCATTCGGAACGACCGAATGTAAAAGCTCGCCTTCGAGAATAAATTTCACCGAAAAGTAATCATAACGTTTTATTGAGATATCTACGGCCTTTCTCAAAGCCTTTTCATCTACCGCATCAATAAGCTTTACGGCTATTCTTACGGTGTGACGGCAGTTATTTGTAGAGCGATAAAATCCCGATATTCCCGACGGATTGTTTTTCATATGTGTTTATCCTTTCAAATAGTTTTATTCAAAAAATCCTGTTTTTTCTAAAAACCTTCTCAGCTTTTTAAGGGCGGCATATTGCAAAAAGCGGACGTTCGCATAGCTTATTCCTACCTTTTCGGCGGTCTCTTTTGCGGAATAACCGCGGTAAAACCGAAGCACGATTATCTTCCGCTCGCGTTCGGGGAGCTGTTCGAGAGCATCTGCGAGGGTTTCGAGCGTTTCCTCGGAAAGCGGTCTCTCCTCCGACAAGGAAAGCTGAAGCTCATCGTCATCTGCCGAAAGCGGCGTTTTTTCAAGGATTCTGTAGTAGTCTATGACGGCGTTTCGTGTTATGGTATAGAGCCAGGTGCTTACGGCGGCGCGTTCGGGATCGTAATCTTCTAAAGCGGATATGGCGTTTAAAAACACCTGCTGTACGATATCCGCACGGTCGTGTTCGTTTCCGACATGAGAACATATGTAGCGCTCGACCTTTTCGCGGTAGGCATTGTAGAGTTCTTCGGGAGTTATCTTCATTTTTTCGGATCGCCCCCCGGCTTTTTTATGTCTGTTTCGCCCGCGGCATTTATATCAAGCTCGCTGTCCTCAAGCAGAACGCCGTCGTCTTCGCAGTCGGCTATTATTTTATCGAGGCGTTTGTTTGAGGCGAAACGCTGAAAGTCAAACAGCCCGCGAATTATATCTTCGGTCTTTTTCATTTTTTCCTCCAAACGGCAGAGCCTGTTTCAAAGTCAACTGTTCTTTATCCTGCGTTTCAATTATTTATACGGAGAAATCTTGTTTTTGTTAGAAGTTATAGAAAATTTTTTCAGAATGCTGTCGTTTGTCCTACGTATTCCGTATCGTCGAGCCGCTGGCGTGCGACAAGCTCCGCGAACTTTCCGTTCTTTTCAATTAGTTCATTGTAAGAACCGTCCTCGACAATTTTCCCATTCTCAAGATATATTATCCTGTCGCACTGTTTAATGGTCGAAAGCCTGTGTGCTATGACAATTCTCGTGCATTTAAGCCTGTCGAGCGACTCCGAAACGGTTTTCTGGGTGATGTTGTCGAGGGCGCTCGTTGCCTCGTCAAACATAAGTATCTTCGGCTTCGGCGCAATAGCCCTCGCTATCATAAGGCGCTGGCGCTGACCGCCCGAAACTCCGCCGCTTCCCTCGGAAATGAGGGTGTTCATGCCCATAGGCATACGGCGTATGTCGTCGGCTATGCCCGAAAGCTCCGCCGCCTCCCATGCATCGTTTAAAGTGAGCCACGGTGCGGAAATGGTTATGTTTGAAAAGATGTCGCCCTGAAAGAGCTTTCCGTTCTGCATGACCGTTCCTATCCTGCGCCGAAGTGATTTAAGGTCAATGCCGGCTATGTCCTTTCCGTCATAATATATTGCACCTTTCTGCGGCGTTTCAAATCCGAGCATAAGACGCATGAGAGTGGATTTTCCGCAGCCTGTCGAGCCGACGATCGCCACATACTGCCCCGGACGTATCTTCAGCGACAAGTCATCCACAACGTTCGGCATATTTTCGTTATAGCGGAAAGAAACGTTATTAAGCTCTATCCCGCCCGAAAGGCGCGTTATGACCTGCTTTCCCTCGGAAACTTCGGGAACTGACTGTAAAATGGGCTTTGAGAGATCGAGAACGGGCTTTATGTTCGCGGCGGTAAGCGCAATATCCGCGAGCGCGACAAATGCCCCGGAAACAAGACCGTATGCGGTATTGAAAGCATAATAATCCGCTACCGAAACGCCGCTCGAAACAGCCAGATAGTACATAGCAAACGTTCCCGCAAGAGTTATAAAGGTCGTTATGACCTTATTGTATTTGATAATAGCGGGAGGATTATAGGTAACCTTCGACTGTTCGGCATAGAGCTTTCCCCACCTCGCGAAAGCGCGTTTTTCCGCGCCCGAAAGCTTTATCTTTTGAACGCCCGTAATGAGCGAATAGCTCATGCCGCTTTCCTTTGCGCACAGTTCAAGCTTTTTCTTTGATACCTTCATCTGTGCCAATGCCGTAATAAATGAAACAACGACCGTTATTGCCACAACAATAAGTGCGGGAACGACCAGTGCGGGCGCAAAGTCAAATATCTGCGTTATATAAATAAGCGAGAACACCGATGTAAGTCCCGTAGATAAGACAGTATCAACTATCATCGTGCAGAGCATATTTATATACTGTGTTCTTGTATAAAGGTCGCCGGAACTGTAGTCTTTAAAGAACGCCGCAGGAAGCGATAGGACACGTGCCATTGCCGCTGCCTGAACGGTAACGTCCATTTTCGTCCTTATCCTCGCGATTATAAGGTTTTTTACCGCTCCGAAAAGCGCTGTCGATACAGTCAGGCAAAGTAAGAACACCGCTATCGAACCGAGCAATGTCATATCTCCGCTTTCTACTACCGTTCCGAACAAAAGCTGATTTAATTTCGGAGCGAACATTCCGATAAGCGTAACCACAAGCGTTGCAATTGCCGCAAGCGCATAATCCGCAGGAGACAGTATCTCGGCGATATATTTCATAAGCGAACCTATCGTCATCTTTTTGAGCGGAAACGGCTTGTAAAAAGCGATGGCTTCTCTTTCAAAAAGATCCTCGTTCTTTTTGGAAACTCTGACGCTCTTTCCCGTTTCAACATCGAGAAACGAATATCCCGAAAATCCCTTTGGAACGAGTGCAACGACCATACCGTCCGATTTTCTCACGCCGAGCATTGCGCCCATTGCATCCTTATACCAGCCCTTTTCAAGCTCTACGGTTCTTCTCATTATACCGTGGGGTCGCATAAGAAATTCGAGCCGCTCATTCATGTCCTTTATTTCGTCGGGAACGTCACGCGTTTTAACATGATAAAACCTTAATATCTCGTCTATGGCATCCTTTGCGCGGCTCTGCTCGTCGCCGAGAGCGGCGGAAACGCGCGAGCCCGTAACTGCATCGGAGATACCTAAAAATGCTTCTTCAAAGATGTTCTGATCGTGCTCGTTACGCTGTTTTATCTGTTCGTCAAACCAACCCATATATACACGCTCCTTTCTTTATTCATTGGAAACGAGCTGCGTATAGTAGCCGTTCTTTGTATATAATTCTTCATGGGTCCCGCGCTCAACGACTTTTCCGTGATCCATGACTATAATTTCGTCGCAGTCGCGTATGGTCGATAATCTGTGCGCAACGACAATACAGGTTATCCCTCTGTCCTTTATCGAGCGCACAACATCGTATTCCGTCTTTGCATCAAGCGCGCTCATCGCTTCGTCAAGTATGATAATTGTAGGATCCTGGGCTAATACTCTCGCTATTTCTATGCGCTGGCGCTGACCGCCCGAAAAGTCTTTTCCGCCCTCGGTTATCATATAGCTGTAGCCGCCGTCGCGCTTCATGATGTCCTCGTGGAGCTGAGCATCCTTTGCGGCAAGTATCATCTCGAAATCCTCTATAGAAGAATCCCACATCTTTATGTTATTGCGGATAGTATCCTCAAACAGGATTATGTCCTGGTCGACTACCGCGAGAGAACCCGTAAACACACTTCTGTCAATATCCTTCATCTGCTTTCCGTCAAACAGTATCTCCCCGCTCCAAGGTTGATATAATCCCGAAATGAGCTTTGAAAGCGTGGATTTTCCGCAGCCCGAACCGCCTACGAACGCAACGCGGCTTCCCGGCTTCAGCGAAAGGCTGAAGTTTTCAATGAGCGGTTCGCCGAGGCGCGAATATCCGAATGTCACATTTTTCATTTCGAGCGCGCCCGACAGCTTGTCGTATTCCTCATCCTCGTTCCTGCCGCTCTCATTTTCATAGTTTACATCTGTCGGATATTCCATAACGTCCTCGATACGCTCCATCTGCGTGCGCATTTCCTGGATTGTTTCCCCTGCGGTTATCAGTGTCATCGCGGGCTGGGTAAATGCCGTCAGAAATCCCTGAAACGCCATGACCATGCCGACGGTAAACTGTCCGTTTATCGTAAAGAAAACGCCGAGAATGAGGACGATTGTGTTTGTAAGCTGAGTTACAAGGTTCGGTATCATTCCGAGATATTCATTGAGCTTCGCAAATTTTATCTGCTGGGTATTTACGCTCGCCTGATATCCCGACCATTTTTCATAATAGCCGTTTTCCGCGCCGCTGGACTTTATTGTTTCGATCATTTCAATTCCCGCGACGGTAGACCCTGCGAGCTTCGCCTCGTCGCGCATCTGAACGCGTGTTATGTTTACGCGCTTTTTGGAGATAACGTGCGATAGAATTAAATTCAGCACTATCGAAGCCACACCTATGAGCGTAAGTATCCAGCTGTACTGTATCATTACCACAAGATAGAAGATGAGCATTGCCGCATTCAATACAAGCGGAGCGAATGTGTTTACAAAATTTTTCGCTATCTCGGAGTTTGCACCCTGGCGCTGTTGGATATCGCCCGCCATGCGCTGGGAGAAAAACTCCATGGGCATTCTCAGTATCTTCCAGATAAAATTTGTGTCTCCGACGACGGCGAGCTTTCCCTCTATCTTGAACTTCGTTCTTGCCTCAACAAACGCTACGATTATCTGTACGACCGATACCGCCGCTAATACGCCCAGAAAAGGATAGAACCATTCGGGGTCTTCTTTTGTCAGAAGTCTGTCGAGGAATATCCTCGAAAACGCGGGCTGTATAATTCCTATAAGGGATGTTATAACGGTCGTCAGTACAACGAACGCCACCGCCGAGCCTGCCCCCGTAAGGCGCTTTGCGGCAAACGACAGAACGCTCTTCGGCTTTCCGCCCGGCTCGAAGCTTTCTGTCGGCTCAAACATAAGGCAAATGCCCGTAAAGCTCTTGTCGAAGGTTTCCATTGAAACGGTATAATTTCCGTTTGCGGGGTCATTTAATACCGCCTTGTTGCCTTTAAATCCGCAAAGAACGACAAAGTGGTTGAAATTCCAGTGAATGATACAAGGGAACTTTCCCTTTTCTTTAAGCTGCTCAGGCTCATAGCGATAGCCCTTTGCGGTCATTCCGTAGCTTCTTGCGGCTTTCAGAACGTTCTTTGCGCTTGAGCCGTCGCGCGATACGCCGCAGTCCGCACGCACCTGCTCCAAAGGCACCCACTTTCCGTAATATGCGAGTATCATCGTAAGAGAAGCCGCTCCGCATTCGAGCGCTTCCATTTGCATTACCACGGGAACTTTAGCCACACCGTTCGTTATAGGCTGTTTCATTTTCTTATCCGACATCTCGCACCTCCGCACCTCATTCAAACAAAAAAGATATCGGAGAAACGCTGTCGGTTATTACCGAAGCCTCGTAAACGCCGTTCTGCAGCGCAGTGTTAAGCTCTACGGCGTATACCCATTCTCCCGCGGTAAAGTTTCCGATATGCATTGCATATGCCGAAAAGCTCTCATCCGCCGAAACAGGCTCGGAGGGTACTGTTTTTACGGCATATTCTTTTTCTCCTATGCGTACTGCATCGCCCTCTTCAATTTTCGCTATGTCCGCTTCTTTTACATAGCAGACGGTCTTTTCCGTATCGGAGACAACAACGGTATTCACCTTTGTTTCAAGCTTTCCGACAATTCACCAGACAATAAAGCCTATGAGCAAAACTATGACCGCCGCGAGCGTAAGCCAGATACCGGGATTTGTGACCTTTATGTAATCATTTAGCTGTTCGGGAGACGATACCCTTTCCATGCTTTTTTCTCTGAAAATCGAAGCCATTTAATTCGTTTCCTCCTGTATTCAGTCAGATTTACGGACGGTTCCGCACTTTAACTTATTTTGGGTTTAATGCTTTTCATTCCGAATATTACAAGCGCCGCGCCGTATGCCGCAGTCAATACTCCGGCTACAGAGTAGCTTATTACCCACGGGAGATTGAAGCCTATAGCCGCGTTCAAAATAAAGCTCGATATGATGTACATATAGAACATACCCGGAATAAGCGCCATAATAAACGGCTTTTTGTTCTTTATCATGTACATGGTTATCATGCCGAACGCAAAAACCGCAATGGTCTGGTTTGCCCAGGCGAAATAACGCCAAAGCACCTCAAAGCCGTCCGAGTTCATCTTTGCAAAAATCAGGAGAGCCGCGACTGCCGCAAATATAACCAGCGAAACCGCAAGCCTCTTTGACTTTTTCGTCTGGTCAATTTTCAGCGCGTCGGAGATTATCAGCCTCAGCGAGCGCAGCGCCGTATCGCCCGAAGTTATGGGAAGAACGATTATGCCTATAACCGCGATTATACCGCCTATGTTTCCGAGAAGGTTGTTTGCTATTATGCCTACAACGGCGGTCGTGCTTGTGTCGGCATTCGCAAGACCGAGATTCATAACGCCCATTGCAGCAGCCGCCCATATCATGGCTATAAATCCCTCTGCGAGCATCATATTATAAAACGTCATTCTGCCCTCTTTTTCGCTTTTCATTGTACGCGAAACGAGGGTAGCCTGCGTAGAATGAAATCCCGAAACAATTCCGCAGGCAACTGTTACAAAGAACACAGGGATAAAATGAAGTCCCTTCGGGTGAACGCCGATAATTCCCTTCGTCCAGATGTCGTCGAGAGGATAGCCTTTTATCAGAAGCCCCGCAAAAACTCCGACCGCCGACAAAATAAGAAGCGCGCCGAATATCGGGTAGACCTTTCCTATTATCTTGTCTATCGGGAAAAGTGTCGCAACAATGTAATAAACAAAAATTACTCCGTATACTATCCATAATACGGGGTTTGTAACGCCGCTGTCGGCTTTAAGTATCTGCGAAACAAACAAATCGCCGGGAGTATAGATAAATACCGCTCCGACCAGAAGCATAAGAATGCATACAAATATGTTGTAAATGGGATATGTATATTTTCCGAGGTATTTCTTTATCAGCGCGGGCATCTGTGCGCCGTCCTCGCGGACGGAGATCATTCCGCACATATAGTCGTGGAATGCTCCTCCGATTATACAGCCTATGGGAATAGTGATAAACGCAATAGGCCCGAAAAGTATGCCCTGGATAGGACCTAAGATAGGACCTGTTCCCGCTATGTTCAGAAGCTGAATCAGCGAGTTTTTCCACTTCTTCATCGGCACATAGTCCATTCCGTCATTCAGACGGACAGCGGGCGTTTCGCGGTCGTCGGGTTTGAAGACCTTTTCGCAGACTTTTCCGTAAAGCGCGCCGCCTACCAGAAGAACAACAAGACCAATAATAAAAGTAATCATAATACTTCTGCAACCTCCTGCGGCAATATCTTTTTTGCCGAAAATTTAAAAATTTTTCTTATAAATTTTTTGTTATTTTAAGAATATTTTGCCCGTCCTTATATTCGTATTCAATACCGTCCATGCTCTTTTTTACCATATATATCCCCAGTCCGCCTATTTCCCTTTCCTCTGCGGAAAGAGTGGTATCGGGGTCGTTCTTTCTGAGCGGGTCATAAGGAACGCCGTTGTCGATAAATGTGATAATGACTGAGAGTGGTTCTTCAGAAAGTTCCACTCTCACTGTTGCCGAACCGACATTCTGCTCGTAAGCATATTGAGCGATATTTCCGAAAAGTTCGTCTATCGCTATATCTATCTGCATCTGCGACTTTAACGAACAGCCGTGTTCTTCAAGCTGTTCGTTTACGAAATCCGTAACAACGGGGATATTGTCTGTCGTCGCATCAATTGTCAGTTCTTTCATCATTACACTCCATTCTGCTCTTGTATTCGAGACACAACATCGTTATGTCGTCGAACTGCGGAGCCTCTCCTACAAATAAGTCAATATCCTCTTTTACCTTCGGGAGAAGCTCTGCGGGAGAGCAGTCCTTGTTTTTGTTGAGGACTTCTCCGAGCCGCTCCATTCCGTACAGCTCGTTTTGAGCATTTGTGGCTTCGGTCACTCCGTCGGTATACTGAAAGACTTTGTCGCCAACAGACAGCGTCATGCTCCCCGCACGGTATTTCATGCCTTCCATTCCCGCAAGCACAAAGCCCGCTCTTATCTTCTGCGCTTCATAGCTTTCTCCGGCACGGCAGATAAACGGCATTTCGTGTCCCGCATTTACGTAATTAAATTCGCCCGTCACAAGGTCAAGCACGCCCTCAAACGCCGTTATAAAAAGTCCCTCGCTGTTAGACTCGCAAAGCAGGTCGTTTACCTCTGTAAATACATCTCCGAGGCTTCTTCCCGACCGGGTGTGGTCTTTTATCAGCGTTTTTCCTATTACCATAAACAGCGCCGCAGGAACGCCCTTTCCGGAAACGTCCGCCATAACTATCGCCAGGTGTCTTTCGTCTACCATAAAGAAATCATAGAAATCTCCGCCGACTTCCTTTGCGGGGGTCATTGTCGCATAAATGTCAAATTCCTTTCGTTTGGGGAATGCGGGGAATATACACGGGAGCATTGATTTCTGGATATTCGTCGCAACGTCAAGCTCCGCACCTATACGCTCTCTTTCCGCTGTTACTCGGCTAAGGTTGTTTATATATTCGTTAAGCTCCTTTACCATTTGCCCGAAACCGTCCGCAAGGTCGCCTACCTCGTCTCTTGTTTTAACGTCTACGGTAAATTCATCAAGGTGCTCCATATGACCGCTTACAAGTCCCGTAACGGCATTGTGAAGAGCAAAGAGCGGACGGATAAGTATCTTTTTGATATAGATATAGTAAATGAACGAAGATAATCGAGTAGGGCGGATTTTCTCCGCCCTCTCACACCACCGTACGTGCCGTTCGGCATACGGCGGTTCAATTCAA
>CANPXK010000053.1 GCA_947585965.1 uncultured Clostridia bacterium | reverse complement strand
AGCGGAACCCGTGACGGCTTTGAATCCATCACAGGTACAGAGGGTGCCATTAAATACGGACAGGAGCTTACGTCAACGGGTGATGTAATAACAACGGTTGCGGGAAATGAGAATGCGATAGGCTATGCCTCACTTGCGGCAGTAAAGGATAATGTCAAGGCAGTTTCGGTCGGAGGAGTTACACCTGATGAAAGTACAATAAAGGACGGCAGCTATGTTATACAGCGTCCCTTTGTACTGGTTACAAAGAAAGACACACAGCTTTCCGAAGCAGCACAGAAATTCTTTGACTTTGCAACGTCAGATGAATCGGCAGACCTGATTGCAAGCGCCGGTGTAGTTGCAGCATAATACCGACTGTAAATGTTGGGAGCAAACAAAAATGAAGAAGAAAAAACAACTTTTTGAAACGATTATCCACGGTGTATTTCTGATACTCGGACTTATCACCGTGGGGAGCGTTCTGCTTATAACAATATATTTGATAATCTCAGGTATTCCGGCGATAAGGGAAATAGGAATTATAGATTTTCTTTTCGGAACGCAGTGGAAATCTACCGACGCAGAGCCGTCATTCGGAATATTGCCGTTTATTCTGACAAGCGTATACGGAACAGCGGGAGCCGTTGTTATCGGAGTACCTGTCGGTTTTTTGACAGCGGTATATCTTGCAAAAATTGCACCTCCGAAAATAAAAACATTAGTAACAGGTGCCGTGGGACTCCTTGCAGGTATTCCGTCGGTGGTTTACGGTCTTGTGGGGATGCTTGTACTCGTCCCCGGAGTGAGGGTGTTGTTCAATTTACCTGACGGTGCAAACCTGTTTTCAGCAATAATTGTACTTGCGATCATGATACTTCCGTCAATTATAAACGTGTCGGTAACGGCACTTGAATCCGTGCCGAAGGAATATGAGGATGCATCCCTTGCACTCGGTGCAACTCCCGTTGAAACATATTTCAAGGTGTCTGTGCCGGCTGCAAAAAGTGGAATAGCCGCAGCGGTAGTTCTCGGTGTAGGAAGAGCCATAGGAGAAGCAATGGCTGTAATTATGGTATCGGGAAATGTTGCTAATATGCCCTCACTGTTTCAGAGTGTCCGATTTCTTACAACAGCTGTTGCAAGTGAGATGTCATACTCGGCAGGCTTGCAGCAGCAGGCATTATTCTCGATAGCTCTTGTTCTTTTCCTGTTCATAATGCTCATCAACGCAACTCTTAATTTCTTTTTGAAACGCAGTAAGGAGGACTGATAATGGAAAAACAAACTATTTCCGGGAAGAGAAAATTTTATATCGGCACACTGCGATTTCTCATGTATCTTTCTGCCGCGATAACCTGTGGTCTTGTGCTTTTCATAGTTATTTATGTGCTTATAAAGGGAATACCCAATATAAGTTGGGAGCTTCTGTCAACACAGCCGAGCTATATTGACAAAAGTATAGGAATTTTGCCTGATATTCTTAATACGCTCTATATCATAATTGCAGCATTGCTTATAGTGATACCGGTAGGTGCGGGTGCGGCTGTATATCTGACTGAATATGCCAAAAACAAGAAGATTGTCGCAATTATAGAATATACGGCAGAGACACTTTCGGGAATACCGTCAATTATATTCGGACTTGTCGGTATGTTGTTTTTCTGCGAATTTATGAATATGAAAACCTCACTTATTGCAGGTGCACTTACACTTGTTATAATGAACCTGCCGACAATTATGAGAACAACACAGGAAAGTCTGAAAACCGTGCCGCAAAGCTATCGTGAGGGTGCTTTCGGATTAGGTGCGGGAAAATGGAGGACGATACGCACGGTCGTACTTCCGGGCTGTATAGACGGAATTATTACGGGCTGTATTCTTTCGATAGGACGTATTCTCGGAGAGTCCGCCGCACTTCTATTCACGGCAGGCTCCGCCCATGTACTTAACGGATTTTTTCAGGCTCTCGGAGATCCCGGCTCTACCCTGACCGTTGCGTTATATTTTTATGCAAAGGAAAGAGGAGAATTCGGAGTTGCCTTTGCAATAGCAGCGATACTCATGATTCTTACATTACTTATAAATCTGCTTGCGGCATTTGTAGGAGCTGTATTTAAAAAGAGGAGGAAAATATAAATTATGATCAAGGTCAGGGATATGTGTCTATGGTACGGAAGCTCACAGGCACTTCACCATATAAATATGGAAATACCGGATAAGGCAATAACTGCGCTAATAGGACCGTCAGGCTGCGGAAAATCCACATTTCTGAAGTCTCTTAACCGGATGAATGACCTTATTCCGGGTGTGAAAATAACGGGAGAAATACTGTATAATGATACGGATATCTTTTCATCCGCAATTGATGTTAATAATTTGAGAAAGGAAATAGGAATGGTTTTCCAGAAGCCAAATCCGTTTCCGATGAGTATATACGATAATATAGCATACGGACCGAGAACACACGGCATAAAGAGCCGGGCAAAGCTTGACGATATTGTAGAGCGTTCGCTCAGAGGTGCGGCAATATGGGATGAGGTAAGGGACAGGCTTAAAAAGAATGCACTCGGTCTTTCGGGAGGTCAGCAGCAAAGATTATGCATTGCCCGTGCCCTTGCCGTAGAGCCTGATGTGCTGCTTATGGACGAGCCTACAAGTGCACTTGATCCTATATCCACATCCAAAATAGAGGAACTCGCCATTTCCCTCAAGGAGAAATACACGATAATAATTGTTACCCATAATATGCAGCAGGCTGTGCGGATATCGGATAAAACGGCATTTTTCCTTATGGGAGAGATGATTGAATTCGGCGATACCGAAAAGATATTTTCGATGCCCGAGGATAAGAGGACAGAGGATTATATAACGGGGAGGTTCGGATAAATGCGTTCAAAATTTGATGAACAGCTTGCTTCCTTGCATAAGGAGCTTATTACAATGGGAGCGCTCTGCGAAAATACTATTGCAATGTCTGCGAAAGCACTTGTTGAAGGGGATATGAAGCTTGCCGGGGAGGTTTCGGATTATGCCATTCGTATAGACAGAAAGGAGCGTGAGATTGAAGCAATGTGCATGAGGCTTCTTTTGCAGCAGCAGCCTGTTGCAAGGGATCTCAGAACAATATCCTCCGCACTTAAAATGGTAACTGATATGGAAAGAATAGGCAATAATTCATGGGATATAGCTGAAATTGTTACAATGGGACATATTACGCCTTCACATGATAAGCTTGATATTCAGGAAATGGCTGTTGCCGTTATAAGAATGGTAACAGATAGTATTGATGCATTTGTAAAGAATGATAAGGAACTCGCCAGATCTGTCATAAAATATGATGATGTTGTTGATGCACATTTTGACAGGATAAAGGGTCTTTTGATTTCCCAATTATCCTCTTTGCAGTCTGACAAAGGCACAGAAACCGCAACCAACGGAGAATTTATACTTGATTTATTGATGACAGCCAAATATTTTGAGAGGATAGGGGATCATGCATCAAATATAGCGGAGTGGGTATTGTTTTCCATACTCGGGCGCCATGAGAGTAAAAACTCCGCAGACTGAATTTTATACATTATATGTTCCGTCATATTGGTCAATATCCGGAAGATAATAAAATAGTAAAGAGTGTAAGCCGGTTTTCCTGCTTACACTCAGATACATCAAGAAACCGGCTGCAAAATACAGCCGGTTTAATAACAACTTCCACTTATACGGTAGGACTCACCTCTTGTACAACTTCCACTTATATGGTAGGACTCACCACTTTTTACGGAAACACAACATTCCCATACAATCGGGTAAGAACCCCTTACCCTCACACGTATTATATGACATAATTCAGAAAAAATCAAGTCTTTTTTCAAATATGGCAGATAAAACCTCCATACATAATTTAACAGCAACAATCCACCTATACCGATCAAAAGGGCTTGGTATAGGGGGAATGTCTTTTAACGGTTAGGATTGTCCCTACCCCTTATTTTTATCCGCACTATTGATTTCCATTATTTTCTCCTTATCAAAAAAATGGGCAACTACAACACGTAACTACCCAAAAATCGTTACTTTTTCGTCGCATTCTCCTGATATGGTAATCAGACGGCAGCGAAGCACAACCTTAAGAATCGTCACATTTTCCTGATATAGTAATCAGATGGCAGCGAAGCACAACCTTAAAAATCGTCGCATTCTCCTGATATGGTAATCAGACGGCAGCGAAGCACAACCTTAAGATGAGTAACCAACATCATTCGGCTATTATTATATGCTATAATTCAGAAAAAATCAAGCCTTTTTCAAAAATTTCTTCAAATTATTCGTGAATAAACACATAATAAAAAAGGCTGTGCCGAAACACAACCTTGAATCCTGATTTGCTCGGTAGGGCTCCCGTCTTGTAACGTTCCAAATTTTTTATATGGTATGGCTCCCATCTTGTAACGCTCCAAATTTTTTTATATGGTATGGCTCCCATCTCTTAACGCTCCCAATTCAGCACGGCAAGGAATCGACCGCTAACAACACGTTTGATTGGACTGCATTTACATCATAACGAAAACCAACCTCTTATTGTTATTTGTATTATACTCAACAATTCCGGAAAAATCAAGTCTTTTTCAAAATAAAAAGCCCTGTTTGAAACATAGCTTTTCAGCAATTTTTTCCGGCCGCAGCCTATGCAAGTCCGGGACATTACGAAACATTCGCAGCTATATGTATGCTCTCCCTTGCCGGATCGTACACTTTATCAAAGAGTGCCCTCGATAAGCTGCGAGCGACTACAGACAAATGAATTTCATCTGATGAAACTATTATATGCTATGATTCAAAAAAGTCAAAGCTCATAATTTGTTTTTCTGAAAGTGTAGGTTTTACTTCTTTTTAATAATAAAAATAGTTGTGCCTTGGTTCATTCCGAGTATTTTTCTTTCAATTTTAGGATTATTATAATTTCTCACCATATCCCTCAGAGATGTTCCTCCTCTGTAACCATGTACGACAGTGAGTTCTCTGACATCACCGGGAAGCCTTTTTAATATATCATCAAGCCTTGACTTGGCCTCGGCACGGGTCAGCCCATGTAAATCTGCTTCCATAAAATAAGCCATACCATATCATTCCGTTTCTGTTTATCTTCTGTCAATGCGGAAAAAACTCCGCATTATTTAATTATATATTCACTTCCGCAGAAAATCAATATAAAATTCGCAATCTATTGATTTTTACGCTTTCATGTGGTAAAATATTATAGTACTAAATTATTTTTGCGGGAGGCATAATAATGAACCCGAAAATCAGAAATTCCAATACCGACGCATTATTTCAGGCTATACTTACGCTTGAAACCGTTGACGAATGTTATAAATTCTTTGACGATCTCTGCACGGTACCCGAAATAAAGGCTATGGCACAAAGATATGTTGTTGCTAAAATGCTGAGCGAAGGGGAAATATATAACGATATTGTAAAGGATACAGGCGCAAGCACGGCAACAATAAGCAGGGTGAATCGTTCCCTGAATTACGGAAGTGACGGATATAAGCTTACGTTTGAGCGCCTTAAGGGAGAAAACAAATGAGCTATTCATTTTTTTCCGGCTATTATGACGGTCTTACGGAAAATGTCGGCTATAAGGAAAGGTCGGATTATCTTGCGGAGCTTTGCCGACGACACGGTCATCAGTGGGGTACGACACTTGACCTTGCCTGCGGCACGGGAAGTCTTACATTGGAGCTGTATAAGAGAGGGATAGATATATTCGGTGCGGATGCTTCCGCCGATATGCTCGCCGAGGCACAGCAGAAAGCGTATGAAAATGGTGCGGAAATTCTGTATATATGTCAGAAAATGCAGGAGCTTGAATTATACGGAGGTATTGATACCTGTATCTGTACGCTCGACAGCATAAATCATCTTACGGCTCCCGGTGATGTTCGTAAAACATTCTGCAATGTTGCAAGGTATATGACTGCCGGAGGATTGTTTATATTTGATGTGAATACCTTATATAAGCATAGAATTGTACTTGGAAATAACTGCTTTGTTTATGACACGGACGAGGTATTTTGTGTATGGCAGAATGAGCTTGACGAAAAAACCGACACCGTAAGGATAATACTTGATTTTTTTGTGCCTGACGGTAAAGGCTACCAAAGGGAATGTGAGGAATTCAGCGAAAGAGCATATACGGATAATGAACTCATTGATTGGCTCGGTGAAGCCGGTTTTGAGGTGAGGGCAATCTATGATGATATGACATTTGAGGAACCAAAGGAAAAGTGTGAAAGGAAATTTTTTGTTGCGGAAAGGATTTAGAATCAGGGTGATAATATGGACAGGATTATAAGATGTATAACTTCGGACGGCGCTGTTGTTATATCGGCAGCGGAAACATCAGATATTGTATATAAGGCTTCAAAGATACACAAAACCTCGCCTGTTGCAACTGCGGCACTTGGCAGGCTTCTGACGGGCTGCTCTATAATGGGGGCACAGTTAAAGCAGAAAGATGCATCAATTACGTTAAGGGTAAACGGAGATAACGGATTAACGGGTGCGGTTATAGCAGTAAGCGACAGCAGAGGAAATGTCAGGGGATATGTACAAAATCCTTCCTGCCCGACAGAGTATTATCCGAACGGTAAGCTTAATGTAGGAAAGGCAGTAGGGAATACAGGTGTGCTTAACGTTATGCGTGACTACGGAACAGGAGAGCCGTATATCGGAACCGTACCGCTTGTTTCCGGAGAAATAGCAGAGGATATAACAAGCTACTATGCAACAAGCGAACAGATACCCACAGTATGTGCCTTGGGTGTACTTCTTGATAAGGAAAGCCATGAGGTATTGCTTTCGGGAGGATTCCTGCTCCAGCTTTTGCCGGGAGCGATAAATTCCACAATAACACGGATAGAAAAGAATATAGAAAAGCTTGAGCCGGTAACAACCATGCTTGCAAAGGGTATGGATATAAAGCAGATATGTTATGCAGCACTTGAAGGCTTTGATGTCGAAATACTCGATGAGATGCCGATTAATTATGTATGCGGATGCAGCCGAGAAAAGGTTGAAAGGGCGTATATGCTTATGAGTGATGAGGATATAAGAGAAAGTGCGGGGGAGAAGGGATATTCGGAAGCAAGCTGTCATTTCTGTAATAAGGTTTACCGTTTTAATAAGCAGGAGCTTGAAAAAATCATAGAGGAAAAGCATAGGAATGATAAAAAAGAATAAAAGAATGACTGCCCGGAAATACGGATAAATTCCGGGCAGTCAATTATTATTTGTATTTATTTTCAATAATCCTGATAATATCTTCTGCGGAGTATTTTATACCCGAGCCGCCACAGGAGTGGGGGACAAGCTCTGAAAGTGAGTTGATTCCGCAAAGAGAATATAATCCCGCCAAAAGATACATCTCATCAATGGTATCATCGGCAAGAGAATTATACTTTTCGGGAAATTCACAATAATAATCGGTTATGATATTCCCCGGTACATAAGCGGACGGAGGATAGATTGTAAAAATTATATTACTTGAAACGGTTGGCAGAGCCTTTTTTATAATTGTAGGTGCAATGAGTATATCACACGGAGAAACGGCTGATATATCATTGCTTACGGTAAATAATGCACCGCTGTCCCCGGCAATTCTTTCGGATTCGTTTTCGTAAAATTTAGGCATATCGCTGACAACTGTAAGGTTTGTACAAAATGAAAGAAGCCTTTCAGCAAGTGCAGGATTTTCCGCGTTGGGGTCATAATATGAAATATTTATTTTTTTCGGATCAATATCGGCTTTTTTCAGGATATCACATACAAAATTATCAAGCATGATTTTTTTGAAAATAATACCCGTGAACCGTTTTAATCTTGAACCTTCAAGCGAAATTTCCCTGTCGCACAGTATGGTTTTTCTTTTGCCGATGCAGCAGTTATAAAGCTTATCATATTTTATGGTTCCTCTGCGAAGAATATAATTGATATAATTGATTTCAATATCCCCACATCTGCGAAGTTCTGTTTTCAGCTGATACGGTTTGAATACGGAAAGAAGCTTCTTACCGAAGCCGGAGTCTTTTTCGTTTGTGATTTTGAGTACCGTTAGCATTGAACCACCCTTTTTCTTTTTTAATATAATTATGAGGGTGGGGGATAAAAAAGAACAAAGAAAAATCGGGTAGTCACTTTTCAACTACCCGTAAATAAATTTATAATATTAAAATCCGAATATAATCAGCGACCGGATCCGGAGCTTTCTGCTGTGCTTGTTGCATTTCCCATATCTCCTGCAGCACTTTGGGCACCATTACCGATATCTTCAATGGCACTGCCTGCGCCCTCTCCGATGTCATCCGCAGCGTTGCCCGCACCGTCACCGATATCACCAATCGCACTTCCTACGCCGTCACCGATATCCTCAACTGCACTGCCTACACCGTCACCTATATCTTCAACAGCACTTCCTACATCTTCCCCCATATCTCCGACAGCATCTCCAGCCTTGGAAGCAAGGCTTTCTCTGCTGCTCTCGTCAGTTGTATCATCGTCTCCGATAATACCATTCTTGTCGGTAACCGAACCGTTGTTTTTCTGAACATCGGTTGCTCCCTCGGAAACGGTGGATTGAGTATTATTATTTGAAGCCTCGGGCTTATCGTCTGTATTGCTCTTGCAGGCAGCAAAGCAAGTACAGATTGCTGCTGCCGCAAATAATGAAATTAATATTCTTTTCATGAAGATGTCTCCTTTGATGTATTTTTTTCAAAAATATTATAACCTGTTTTTTAAACTATATTCAAAAATATATGGTTTTGCGGCAAATTTGGTATTATGTATTTTTTATAAAATTATTGTAACATATATTGCTATTTTCGGGAAAATTATGTAAAATAAAGCTATAGATAAATTTTGGGGGTTATATTATGGCGAATACTGTAATTACAATAGCAAGAGGCTACGGAAGCGGCGGAAGAACCATAGGAAGATTGATTGCCGAAAAAATGAATTTTTCATTCTATGACCGTAATCTTATATATCTTGCATCGGATAGGAGCGGAGTGGATTTGGAGTATTTTTTAAAGCATGACGAGGCACCCGCAAAGCAGAGCTTTTTTGAAAGACTCAGTAATCTTTCCAACAAAACCGTACCTCCCGAAAGCGGTCGCTTTAAGTCGCATATGGATATTTTCAAGTATCAGAGTGATATGATAAGGGAGCTTGCTAAAAAGAGTGATTGTGTTATCATAGGAAGATGTGCAAATCATACGCTGAAAGAAAGCGGATGTAAGCTTGTCAGGGTATTTATCTGGGCACCTCATAGTAAATGTGTTGAAACGGTTATGAAAAAGTTTTCGGTAACAGAGGCGGAGGCTGATAAGACAATAAGGGATATAGATAAGCACCGCTCGGAGTATTACAAATACTATACGGGAAACGATTGGGAGGATATAAGAAATTATGATCTTTGTGTGAATACGGCGGAATACGATGACGAAGGGGCGGCTAATCTTATTTGTCGTGTTGCGTCGGTGTTCTGAAAAAATGATAAACATAAGTTTAAGTATGCAGGACAGAAGCTTGATATTCTGTCCTGTAATTTATTTTATTAAAAATTTATTGAGTTACGATAAATTTTTATTGACAAACTTATATACCGGTGATATAATACAAATATAAGAAATTACGGAGGGAAAATCTATGAATCAGAAAACACTTGCAAAATGGCTTAAATTTATTATCATCGGTATAGGCGTATGCGGACTTGTAATTTATTTTCTGCTGCTTCCGCTTTTCGGAACGGATTTGGTAAATCAGAGTCCGGATTTGGCATATTGTTTTTATCCTTGGCTTATTTTTCTTTGGATAACAGCAGTTCCGTGTTATGTTGTACTTGTGCTTGGGTGGATCATATCGGGAAATATAGGCAGGGATAAATCCTTTTGCGGGGAAAATTCAAGGCTTCTCAAATGGATATCAATTCTTGCGGCGGGGGACAGTACTTTTTTCTTTATAATGAATGTAGTATATTTCTTTTTAGGTATGAATCATCCCGCTGTATTGCTTGCATCACTAATTATAACATTCATCGGTGCGGCAATAACGGTTGCAGCCGCCGCATTATCGCATCTTGTGCTTAAGGCAGCCGGTTTGCAGGAACAGAGTGATTTGACGATATGAGGTGTGAGTATGGAGGGTGAAATTATTATCAATATAGATGTAATGCTCGCAAAAAGAAAAATGAGTGTTACAGAATTGTCGGAGAGAGTTGGTATTACACTGCCGAATATATCGGTACTGAAAAACGGAAAAGCAAAAGCGATAAAAATATCAACGCTTGCAAAGCTATGTGAGGCTCTTGATTGCCAACCGGGGGATATACTGGAATATCGTACTGCGGAGAAATAACTTGCAAAAATCATGGAGGCGATTATATGGTTGGTTCAAGTGTATTTGAATCCGGTAATTTCATTGCATTTCTTGTATACATTGCATTTTCTTTATATATTTTTGGCATACCCGCCTGTGTAAGCGTAATAAACTTTTATTTTCTGTTAAAATGTCCGAAAATAGAAAAACAGAAAAAACTATCTTGTGTTTCTGCCGTTGTGACTGTTTTTCTAGGTTTTATTGATACCGGACTCTTACTGGGGATTAAGGATGTTACAGCGGAAAACTGGTATAAACAGCTTGAAGGTTTTGATATACATACACCTATATCCACGGAGCATTCGATTACTATAGTTGTGTTTTCATTACTTGCAGTTGTCGCATATTTTGTTTTATATGCCGTAAGAATTGACAAAACACCTCCGCTTGTTTCGGTTATACTTATTTCGCTTGTATATATCGGAATAATCATTGCGGTTGTATGGACTATTCAGGTTTCTGTATGGATTGATGATGCTACAGGTCAGTTTTGTTTGTTGGCATTGTATCCGTTAAATCTGATTTTGTTGGGTATCGGACTTATCAGACGAAAGCTTGTTGAATATAAAGAGTTTATCGAAGAAAACGGATTGAGAAACGAAAAACTCGGCAAGCTTGGGGGTAAGCTTGCCGATGTATCAAAAATGCCGCTTTATGCTTTTTTGTTTATTTTTCCGATAATAGGCATAGTGATATGTATTTTACTTTTGTTCGGTCAGAGGCCCGATTCAATAATAAAGGCATGGACTGAAACAAGTGATTGGACTTTTTCAATGCGTCAGGCTCCGCCTAATGTGTATCGTGATGAGCATTACCTTTGCACGGTTGCGGCAGGCGGACATAAAGAGGTAGTGAAGCCGCAGCGTGAGGGAGTTAGGCACGGTCACAGAGTATTGGTAAACAGACAATTATGTGTAGCTAATGCATTTGAACAACTGCTTGAAGATAAAACACCACGTTTTCATAGAGCAGTACGCAGATTTTATGATAAATACGGTTTTCCTGCTGCAAAGCTTATCAAAACCTCATTTACGGCGGACATTGTATATATTATAATGAAGCCGTTGGAATGGATTTTCCTTGCCATTTTATATATGTCTGATGCTGACCCCGAAAGAAGAATTGCAGTACAGTACCTTCCGGAAAAGGACAGGGAAAGTCTGCTTTACGCTATTGACTCGGGAGTGAAGGTAAAATGAAATTAAAAACTACGACTGAGATTTTAGAATGGATACGCTGTTTCGACAGGATTTATTGTTTCGCAATAATTACTGTCATAAATATATAATAATGCTTTGCGTAAGCAATTGAATGTTGTTTAGTTTCACCGATATTTTATATTGAAATTTATAATTGACAAACCGAACGATTTACGTTATAATTAACTCAGAGATAATATCGGGAATGAATGTCTCCCGTGGTGCGAAAGTACCAAAACCGCTTGTAAGCTGATGACTTCTGTATTATGTGATACAGGGGTTGTCGGCTTTTTTATTATCAAAGGAGGAAGAAATATGTTATTGAGTGTTGCGTGTATAATTTTAGTAGGATTATTTTCAGGTTGGGTGTGTAAAAAGATAAAATTTCCGAGTCTGTTCGGAATGATTATAGGAGGTATAATAATCGGTCCTTATGCCTTAGGTCTGATAGACGAAAGCATACTGGGTATATCGGCGGATATACGAAAAATTGCCCTTGTAATAATACTGATAAGGGCAGGACTTAAGCTTAAGCTCTCGGATTTAAAAAAGGTAGGCAGACCGGCGATACTGATGTGTTTTTTGCCTGCCTGCTTTGAGGTCATAGGAATGGTACTGCTTGCCCCGCCTGTTCTGGGAATATCACTGCTTGATGCGGCGATAATGGGAGCCGTCGTCGGGGCAGTATCTCCGGCTGTTGTAGTTCCGAGGATGATAAAGCTTATAGATGAGGGATACGGAACGGAAAAGGGAATACCGCAGATGATACTTGCCGGAGCATCCGTTGATGATGTATTTGTTATAGTTTTATTTACAACATTTACGGGTCTTGCACAGGGCGGCAGTGTCTCAGTTATGAGCTTTGTCAATATACCTGTTTCAATTATTACAGGTGCGGCAGTAGGATTTATAGTTGGAATAGTTTTATCACTTATGTTCCGTAAGCTTAAGAGTGAAGATACAGTAAAGGCAATAATTGTACTTGCATTGTGCATTTCGCTATGCGTATTGGAGGACAGATTTTCGTATATCGTACCGTTTGCCGCACTTATCGGTGTAATGGCAATGGGTGTTAGCATAAAAAGAAGGGATTCCGATACAGCGGTAAGATTATCGGAAAAATTCGATAAAATGTGGGTAATAGCGGAAATATTTCTTTTTGTATTGGTCGGAGCTTCCGTTAAAATAAGCAGTGTAAGAGATGCGGGTCTGAATGTAATAATTCTTTTGTTTGGCGTTTTGGTTTTCAGAATGTTTGGTGTATTTGTATGCGTATTGGGTACAAAGCTCAGCATGAAGGAAAGGCTTTTCTGCATGATAGCCTATACCCCGAAGGCAACGGTACAGGCGGCAATCGGAGGACTTCCGCTTGCAATGGGACTTCCGTGCGGCGAGATTGTGCTGACGGTTTCAGTCATGGCAATATTACTTACAGCACCTCTCGGAGCCTTCGGTATTGACCTGACATACAAAAGATTTCTGACTGATGTTAAAAGTAAATAATCCTATGCCTGTCATATCGTATCAGATGTTGACAGGCATTTTTTTTTTGGGAATATGTCTGAATTACAGCAGTAACTGTTTATGATAAACGGCGTATTATATTAAAGGGATAATTCTGATGTCAAGGGGTGATGTCGATTGAAAAGGGAGGATAATAATCAGAAAAATAATACTGAAAAATATACTGTTATCATGCTTGGTTCTATTTTATTTATGTTATGTGTGATGACAATTATAATGATTATATCTATGGTATGTCGCTGTACGAATATGATATCGGTACAGGATCAGGGCTATAATGGCGGCGGTGTGGGTATGCTGATAGATCCGAATGCTGTGGATCCGAGTGATGTTCAGAGCAGTGATGAAGAACAAGGAGTGGCAATATCGGGAATTTCGGCTATAACAATTCCGCAGGGGGAAAAAGAGGTAACAGTAGATTTTTATAATCCCGATAAAAATGCCGATATGTATTACCAGACCTTTGAACTGAGACTTACAGATGACAGCGGCGGTTATGAAACGATTTATACATCCGGTCTTGTTGAACCGGGAAAACACATTAAACACATAACACTTTCCCGGGGACTTGAAGCGGGTGTATATCAGGCCGTTATTCATGTTCAGCCTTATCGTATGAATGAGGAAAGAACACCGACAAATAACGCTGATATAAAAACAGAATTAATTGTCAAATAGGAGGAGTTTTCAGAAATTATAAAGACTCCGAAGAAAAAAGATCGGAGGAATTTAAATGAAAAAATTGTTATCTGTTATTATATCTGCCACTATGATAGTGATGATATCAATTACTTCATTTGCGGCTTAAAATTCAACAATAACACAGGATGACAGTGAAAAAACAAGCAGTATTACTGTTGATTATGATATGACGGAATCCTATGTAGTTACAATTCCTGCAAGTGTCAGTTTTACGGATACCGAAAAAAATATTGACAGACCTTTGCAGGTTGAAAATATCGTCCTTAATGAGGGCAGAACCTTGAAAATTAATGTTTCAAGCTTGAACAATTTCAAAATGAAAAACGGGGACTCGGAAATTGATTATAAAATGATGGTAAATGCCACAGAGATTCCGGAGAAAAATAATCAGGATGTATTAGTGATTAAGGCGGGAGAACATTCCGGATGGGCTATTCTTCACTTTTTGACGGAGCTTTCAAAGGATAATGCTCTGCTTGCCGGAAGATACAGTGATACTCTGACCTTTACTGTATCGATCGTATAGTGGGAATTAAAAATGTAAAGTAGGTTCGGGAATAAACTTTCAACTTACAAAAAACACAGCGGATATCCAAAAGTCCGCTGTGTTTTATTAATACACATAATTATTATTTTACGGTGCGTGAAGAAGGACAAAGCAGTTGAGTGCGAAAGCGACATATCAACCTTATTTCTTATGTGAGAGTATATTTGTTTATTATTCTTCGGATCCCCTGCCAAACAGAAAATTCATATATTCCGTATTGTCCTTCATATTAAGGTATTTTTCGACAGTGATTATAAGCAGTAAGTCAAGCTGGTTGATTGATGTTATATCAGTTGTTGTTTCAACGATTTGCGTTTCGGGATACAGAAGTCTCACTTTTATTATTGCGTTTATCTTTTTGCTGCCGTTATCCAGACCGGAAACAACGATATCATATCCGTTTCCGAGATTTTTATAGATTACAAATTCCCCGTCCACCTTTTTAACAGCGAATCTGTACTCAAGCTTTGAGCATATATAAAGAATTTTCTTGCCCGGTTCAGCATTTTTCTTTGCCATAATATCTCATCCCTTATTTATTGAATCATAGGAAGTGTATTTCACTTATTTAATTATAAGTCTGATCCGGGAAAAAATCAATATTATGTT
Organism: uncultured Clostridia bacterium; assembly: GCA_947585965.1. Taxonomy (GTDB): domain Bacteria; phylum Bacillota; class Clostridia; order Oscillospirales; family Acutalibacteraceae; genus UBA1213. The sequence continues at coordinate 820 of CANPXK010000053.1, read as the reverse complement.
GAAAAAATAAACTCCCCCGATCCTATGATTGAATCGGGGGAGATATCAAAGAATAATTTTATTAATTACGTTTTCTTTTTTTTGAGATAACAACCGCTGCACCACAGCTTGCAGCTGCAACGACCAACAGTATTAATACAGGCATATTATCTCCTGTTACCGGAAGTCCCTTATCCGGGTTGGTGTCACTATTGTTATCTGAACCATTGCTTCCGGGATTGTCATTTCCGGAATTGTCATCCGGCACACTTCCTTGGTTGTCATCGGGAGTTGTATCGGACGGCTCGTTGCTGTCAGTATCGGATGTTTCATCGGATATGTCGGAATCATCGTCCGGGTTGTCTGTATTCTTGACAAGCTGATATACAGAAAGATGATCCGTTGTAAATACGTAACATCCGTCAATATATTCAGCATTCATATCCGTCTTTGTTCCGTCATCCTGAACCCACATTACCTTGCAGCCTTCCTCATCATAGGGGATAGAAATCTTTATTGTGCTATCAGGCTGAACCGCAACATTTTCGGAATTGACAAGGCTTATATCAAATGCAGCGAGAACATCCGGTTCGGCTTCACTGTCAATTTCAAGGGATTCAACCATAAGTGATACATCATCCGCTATCAAGCCTTCAACAGTGATTTGGGTTGCATCATCGGTTATTGAAGTAGGCTCATCACCGGATTCCTCGGGAGTGCTTGACTCGGGTTCGCTTGATTCCTCGGGTGTGCTTGACTCCGGTTCGCTCGATTCCTCGGGAGTGCTTGACTCGGGTTCGCTTGATTCCTCGGGAGTGCTTGACTCCGGTTCGCTTGATTC
>CANPXK010000052.1 GCA_947585965.1 uncultured Clostridia bacterium | reverse complement strand
GCTTTTACGCCCTTAATTGCCAATTTAAAAAGCTCAATCAACCCTTTTGCTATAATTTTCAATACAAAAACAAAAGGAACAACCAGACCGCCAAGCATAAAGCAACAACCCACAAGCATTAAGCCTGTATATACCGATGCCTCAAACAATACAGGTGAAACTATCAGTCCTCCCACAGCACCGACCGCAAATCCCAGCACGGCACCGCATAAGCCGACAAACACACCCCATAAACCGATATATACCCCGAAAAGTCCTGCGACTATACCTATCCATAGCGGAAAGGTTGCTATAACCGCAACAAGCCTGCTCCCTGATATTCTGCCCTTTTTCTGCTCTGCCGATATACCTTCATTATTTTCATATTCATACGCTGTTTCCTTGGTTTTTCCCATTTCAGCGGAATTTTCGGATTTAATATTTATCACAATATCCTCAATATCACCGATAGCCGCCACAGCTTCTTCTTCGCTCATTCCGTCCTCTATTCCGTCATCAATCATTTCAGAATAAAAATCTATTGATTTTTCTATATCCTCCTGCGGCAGACCACCGAGAAGCTTTTTGAGCCGGATCGTAAATTCATTCTTAGTCATTTCTCTTATCCTCCCTTGTGACAAATTCATGTATAGCCAATATTTCCTTCCATTCCTCGTCAAACATCTTAATTCTTTCTATTCCCGCCGGTGTTATATGATAATATTTACGCAGTCTGCTGTTATGCTCAACGGAATATTCCGTAAGCAAACCTGCCGATTCAAGCCTGCGGAGTATCGGATAAAGCGTCGATTCCGATACAGTAAGGTACGGCTTTATATCCTTTATGATTTTATACCCGTATGAATCCTCATTTTTTATCGCCGCAAGAACACATACATCAAGCAAGCCCCTTTTCAGTTGTATATCCACCTTATACCTCACCTCGGATAATACTATACCATGCATAGTATATAATGTCAATAGCTTAATTCAAAAAATTTGAATAAACGAAGAAAGCTCTTGCATAAATATAATAAATATTTTGTAAATTATTGCTTAAGTTTGTAGTATTATCGGATTGTTTTTTTTGTCGATATAGATTATAATGGTGATAAATATAATTGTATGATACGGAAGGAATAAAAATGGGCAGAAGATCTTCTTACGGATATAATTACAGATCACATTCCTACGGCTACGGCGGATATCGCAGAAGTCCGAGCGGAGGCGGAGGAGGAAAAAAGAATATAATAATAATTGTTTCAATATGTACTGTTATCGCAGCCGCAGCCGTTGCATTATGTGCATATTTCGGCGTATTCGGCAAAAATGCCGAAATAAGTTCCGAAAAGGAAAGTTCCGTAAATTCAACAGCCGCATCCGAAACTCAAAGTTCGGTTGACGAAAAATCCGAAGCATCAAAAGAATCGTCTGTCGAATCATCTGTTCAATCATCAACCCCGGCAAAAAATATAAAGGGAACGTTTGACGGAAATGTTTTTGTTTATGATAAGCAGGGCTATGAAATATTCTACGGCACCGATGAAAGTGCCAAAAAATATGCATCAACCATCACAGAGATAAAAAACTCTCTCGGCAGTAACGTAAGGGTTTACAGCATGGTTGCTCCGACACACGGGCTTTTCGGTCTTCCCGATAAATACAAAGATCTGGGAAATGACGAAAAAGAAAATATAGATATGATATATTCATCTGTCGATAAAAGCGTAACAACCATTGACGTAACAAAATCTCTCGACAGTCACAAAAACGAATATACTTATTTCAAAACCGACCATAACTGGACAGCTCTCGGCGCATATTATGCATACAAGGATTTCTGCAAGGCTGCGGGAGTGGACGGTCTTGATATAAAAAAGCTCTCGTCCGGCGAGATAAAGAATTTCACAGGTTCACTTCTGGTTTCTACCAAAACAGAGAAAAAACCGAACGGAAATAAAGTACTTGCGGCAAATCCCGATACGGTAAAATATTATGATATCCCCGGGAATCACACCTGTACACTTCTCGAAAACGGCAAGGATTCCCCGCAGGAGGTTTCCCTTCTTGCCACTTTCGCTGAGGGTTCCAATGCCTACAGTGCATTCATATGGGGAAACAATCCGTATATGGATATAAAGACCGATAAGAAAACAGGCAGAAAGCTTTGTATAATAAAGGATTCCTACGGCTGTGCATTTGCACCCTATACCGTCAACGACTTTGATGAGGTTTATATTGCAGACCCGACATACTATGACGGAAATATTATAGATTTCATAAAGAAAAACAAATATACGGATGTGCTTATACTTAACAGCGTTATGACGGCAAATACTCAGGTTCGTCTTGACGAGCTCAAGAGTATATTAAAATAACAGGAAACAAATTACCGACATAGAGAGGAACGATAAAATAACGGAGGTGTATCGGATTGCTCGGGAAAAATGTTACAATAGAAATATTCGGTACGCTTACCGAAAAAAGACTGTATTCGGGCTATATAGTTGACAGCAGTGACAGAAGACAGGTTTATGTTATAACAGACTCTGAGCTTCACGGCACTATTGACTGTACGGTCATAGCCTCCGCAATGGGGGACAACGGTTCTCAGACGCGTCTTGTAGCAGCACCTATCGACGAGGTATTTTATGAACCCGATATTGCCGAAAGACTGTATAATACATCTGTTCCCTTCAAAAAAATAAACTGCATATATGAAAAATCATGCGGTGCCGTAATATACAGGTTAAACGAAAGAAATGATATAAAAATCCTTCTTGTAAAAAACCATAACGGAAAATGCTGGACCTTTCCAAAAGGACATATCGAAAGCGGAGAAAATGAAGAGCAGACGGCTCTGCGTGAAATCAAGGAGGAAACGGGACTTAATGTAGAAATAGTGCCCGGATTCCGCCAGATAAGCTGTTATCGTCCGTTCGGAAAAATCCGCAAGACCGCTGTATTCTTTCTGGCAAAGGCAGAAAGAAGCGTTGTAAGTATGCAGCAGAGCGAGATAGATTATTATTTATGGGTGAGCATAGATGAGGCAATGAAAATGTGCCGCCACGAAAACGACATGAATATATTGAAAGAAGTAAGAAAGAAATTAGCTGTATAGAATAAATAACACATATTGTAAAGAGCGGTATATGATACAAAATAATTTCAGCATTTGTATTAATAAATTTATTCTGCTGTAATGAAAATAAAAAGAGAGCTTTTGCTTGTGTAGCCGATACGCAAGCAAAAGCTCCTTCTACTTTTATGTTTATTTCTTTGTCACATGATTGATAAGTCCGCCGTCAGCTATTATACTCTGTATAAACGGAGGAAACGGCTCTGCCTGATAGGTCTTTCCCGTGGTTATATCGGTTATGATACCCGTATCAAAATCCACGCTTACCTCATCGCCCGCCTTTATCTCCTTTGAAGCCGCCTCACATTCAAGTATCGGTAATCCTATATTAATGGAGTTACGATAGAATATTCTTGCAAATGTAGAAGCTATAACACAGCTTATACCCGATGCCTTTATGGCTATCGGTGCGTGTTCTCTCGAAGAACCGCAGCCGAAATTCTTCTCGGCAACCATGATATCTCCTTTCTTTACCCTTTTGGTAAAATCTATGTCTATATCCTCCATACAGTGAGAAGCAAGCTCGCTGTGTGAGCTTGTATTGAGATATCTCGCCGGAATTATTACATCAGTATCAACATTATCTCCGTATTTATGTACTGTACCCTGTGCTTTCATAATGCTCTCCCCTCCGATTTATAAATCATTCCTTTAGTGCTGCGGGATCTGTGATATATCCTGTAACGGCACTTGCAGCGGCAACGGCCGGAGAAGCAAGATATACCTCGGATTCAACATGACCCATTCTGCCGACAAAATTTCTGTTTGTCGTTGTAACGGCTCTCTCTCCCTTTGCCAATATTCCCATATATCCGCCAAGACACGGTCCGCAGGTCGGTGTTGATACTATGGCACCCGCTTCTATGAATGTTTCAAGCAAGCCCTCACGCATAGCCTGAAGATATACGCTTTGTGTTGCCGGAATAACTATACAGCGAACACCGTTGGCAACCTTTCTGCCCTTCATAATTTCAGCCGCCGCACGCAGATCCGTTATTCTTCCGTTTGTACATGAGCCGATAACCGCCTGATCTATTTTTACCTCGGTTTTGCCTATCTCGTCAACCGTGCGTGCATTTTCGGGAAGATGCGGAAAAGCAACCGTAGGACGGAGCTTGCTCAGGTCGATAATATATTCCGCCTCATATTCGGCGTCATCATCTGCACAATATTCCTTCGCTTCACCTTTGAACCGACCGTTTGTATATTCTCTTGTTATATCGTCAACAGGGAATATACCGTTCTTTGCACCTGCTTCTATAGCCATATTTGCTATGCAAAGTCTGTCATCAATATTAAGGTACTTAAGACCGTCACCGCAAAACTCCATTGATTTATAAAGCGCACCGTCAACTCCGATCATACCGATTATATGAAGTATAACGTCCTTACCGCTTATATATTTTGACGGCTTTCCCGTAAGAACAAATTTAACAGCAGACGGAACCTTGAACCATGCCTTTCCGCTTATCATTCCTGCCGCCATATCCGTTGAACCTACACCTGTCGAGAAAGCGCCGAGCGCCCCGTATGTACAGGTATGGCTGTCCGCACCTATGCAAAGGCTTCCGGGACCGACAAGACCTTTCTCGGGGAGAAGTGCGTGTTCGATTCCCATCTGACCCACATCAAAATAATTCTTGATATCATACTTATTTGCAAAGCGTCTTACCTGTGCGCATTGCTCGGCAGCCTTGATATCCTTGTTAGGTGTAAAATGATCCATTACCATAGCTATTTTGGTATTATCAAATACTTGAGTTGCTCCTCCGTCATTAAATACATTGATAGCGACAGGCGAGGTTATATCGTTGCCGAGAACCATATCCAGCTTAGCTTCGATAAGCTGACCTGCCTTTACACTGTCAAGATCCGCATGAGCTGCGAGGATCTTCTGTGACATTGTCATTCCCATAAATTCAACCTCCTAAAAATTTCTTCTCCACTATTTTAACACAAGGTCTTGAAAAAGAATGTAAAGTACGATACAATTCTAATTAAGAAACCATCTGTATATATTATTTATGCGTGTGCGATTGCAGGAAAAAATATTTTCCGGCACATCGGATATCATTACTAACCAAAAACAGTAAAGGAAAAATTAAAAAGGAGAATTTTTATGGCTCGAGAAAATCCGACCATATATCTGCAAAAGGGTAAAATTCCGCAGGCTCAGGAGCTTATTGGTATACTGGAGTCCATGCCGATGTCACGAATGTTCGATACGGGAAAAATAATTTATTCTCAGGGAGATTCGCCCGATTATCTGTATTATCTTAAAAAGGGTCGTGTAAAAATATTCATAACATCCGAAAACGGCTCTGAAAAGACACTTTCCGTTATAACAAAGGGTGCTGTATTCGGTGAAGCCGCATTTTTTGACGGACGGGAAAGAATGTCCTCTGCAAAAGCCATAACACGTTCGGAGCTTATTCTTATCAGCAAAAATATCCTTACCGATATCATCCGCCGCAGACCCCAGACTGCACTTGAGCTTCTCAGACTCCAGTCAAATACAATAAGACTGCTCTCCTCACAGGTTGACTCTATAGCCTTTCTCAGTGCAAAAAGCAGACTATGTCAGTTTCTGCTTGAATGTGCCGCACAAAACAGAAACAACATAATAACTGCAACTCACGAAGAAATAGGAAATATCATAGGGGTAACAAGAGTAACAGTAAGCAAGCTTATAAATGAACTTGCAAAAATCGGTGCAATAAAAACAGGTTACAGAAAAATTCAAATCCTGAATACAGACATTTTAAAAAATTATCTCCGATAAAATAAAACGAACGGAACCCGGGACAATCCCTCAAACTCCGTTCGTTTTCCAACTTACATAAATATCAGGTTGTTTTCAGTCCGGTTTTTGCTTCAAACTCCTCAACTGTCAGATTTGCCTGATCGGCAGCCTGTGGAACTGTCAGGATACCCTTTTTAACCAGATCGATAAGTGTTTTCATAACTCCTTTTACTTCCCCTATTACTTCCCCCTCCGACCTGCTCTTTGCTATCAAGGCTACATCATATCGCTCACGGAGAGCTTGTTCATCGAATAATTCGGATAACATGGAATATACCTCCTTCTTATGTGTGTTAAGGAAATCAACAAGATAACCCTTTTCCAGACAAATCCTTATGGTTTCCCTGATACACTCTATTGTATTTCTGTAAATTTTTCTTTGCTCATCGTATACTTTGCTAAAATTAATATACTGCCCGTAAATTGTCGCTGCATTTGTCTTTTTCAGAACCCTTACTCTGATATCAAGCGGTGCCTCACCGCCAAAATACGTCTGACTGAATGATACCTCGTCCGATACATTTTTCCCGCCCGTATAGACAACATAAAATTCGGGCTTCGGAAGCTCAACCTTACTGCATATATGCTCGCTTTGATTAGTTTCCCTCAGATAACGCCGATATGTTTCCGTGATATAAAAAAGCATACGCAGAGAAATATTTTCTGTCCATTTGCTTTGTGCCTCAACCAAAAGGATATATTTTGATTTTTCCCCGTCCTTTACGATAAAGCCCAAATCATTGTATATATCATTAACAAGCACGGTTTCAAGTGTTTCTATCTGAATATCATCCACTGTTACATCAGTATCTTCAGGGTGAAGCTCTTTGTACAATTCAAGGATATTTTTCGGATCCCCGAAAAGACATGAAAATACGCTGTCCTTGGTTTTATATTTTGTTGTGCGGTAATCCGTTAATTCATCATCCATTGGTATCACCCCTTCCTTTAATTATATTATATAATTTTCGCCGTATTATGTCAATTACTTTTCATTACTCCAAAAATATGCTGTGTACACAAAATTTGATATAAAAACGGCAGATCCCCCGGCAAAAACCGAGGGATCGACCGCTTTTTAGGAGGAATGTATATGAAGATTAAAACTTATAAACGTACCTTTCAGCTTTCCTCAAAAAAGAAAAGCTCTTCAAATTTTTTATCGAGTGCTATGCACAAAAGCAAAGCTAATTTTGCACTCGGGCAAAACTGATTATTCTCTATTGAACTGATAGTTTGTCTGGAAACGCCCACCGTTTCGGCAAGCTCCCCCTGTGACATCCGTTTTTCCGCACGAGCGACACGCAGTCTGTTCTGAAATATTATATCATTCATACTCTCACACCATAAAAAACAGGACAATACAGGTAACCGTAAGCAAGCTTATAAATGAACTTGCAAAAATCGGTGCAATAAAAACAGGTTACAGAAAAATTCAAATCCTGAATACAGACATTTTAAAAAATTATCTCCGATAAAATAAAACGAACGGAACCCGGGACAATCCCTCAAACTCCGTTCGTTTTCCAACTTACATAAATATCAGGTTGTTTTCAGTCCGGTTTTTGCTTCAAACTCCTCAACTGTCAGATTTGCCTGATCGGCAGCCTGTGGAACTGTCAGGATACCCTTTTTAACCAGATCGATAAGTGTTTTCATAACTCCTTTTACTTCCCCTATTACTTCCCCCTCCGACCTGCTCTTTGCTATCAAGGCTACATCATATCGCTCACGGAGAGCTTGTTCATCGAATAATTCGGATAACATGGAATATACCTCCTTCTTATGTGTGTTAAGGAAATCAACAAGATAACCCTTTTCCAGACAAATCCTTATGGTTTCCCTGATACACTCTATTGTATTTCTGTAAATTTTTCTTTGCTCATCGTATACTTTGCTAAAATTAATATACTGCCCGTAAATTGTCGCTGCATTTGTCTTTTTCAGAACCCTTACTCTGATATCAAGCGGTGCCTCACCGCCAAAATACGTCTGACTGAATGATACCTCGTCCGATACATTTTTCCCGCCCGTATAGACAACATAAAATTCGGGCTTCGGAAGCTCAACCTTACTGCATATATGCTCGCTTTGATTAGTTTCCCTCAGATAACGCCGATATGTTTCCGTGATATAAAAAAGCATACGCAGAGAAATATTTTCTGTCCATTTGCTTTGTGCCTCAACCAAAAGGATATATTTTGATTTTTCCCCGTCCTTTACGATAAAGCCCAAATCATTGTATATATCATTAACAAGCACGGTTTCAAGTGTTTCTATCTGAATATCATCCACTGTTACATCAGTATCTTCAGGGTGAAGCTCTTTGTACAATTCAAGGATATTTTTCGGATCCCCGAAAAGACATGAAAATACGCTGTCCTTGGTTTTATATTTTGTTGTGCGGTAATCCGTTAATTCATCATCCATTGGTATCACCCCTTCCTTTAATTATATTATATAATTTTCGCCGTATTATGTCAATTACTTTTCATTACTCCAAAAATATGCTGTGTACACAAAATTTGATATAAAAACGGCAGATCCCCCGGCAAAAACCGAGGGATCGACCGCTTTTTAGGAGGAATGTATATGAAGATTAAAACTTATAAACGTACCTTTCAGCTTTCCTCAAAAAAGAAAAGCTCTTCAAATTTTTTATCGAGTGCTATGCACAAAAGCAAAGCTAATTTTGCACTCGGGCAAAACTGATTATTCTCTATTGAACTGATAGTTTGTCTGGAAACGCCCACCGTTTCGGCAAGCTCCCCCTGTGACATCCGTTTTTCCGCACGAGCGACACGCAGTCTGTTCTGAAATATTATATCATTCATACTCTCACACCATAAAAAACAGGACAATACAGGTAACCGCTGCCAATCCCGTTATTATTCCCGGTATAAGGTACCGGAGTTTTTTCAGATTTTTAAACTGGTAGACGAAAGTCGTGCATAAATATGCTGTTATTATTGCGACATACTCATAAAACGGTTCACGGTTCAGAGCCTTACACACACTGAATGCCAGACAAAGGATACCCACGACAACAGCACCGATACCAAATGAAAAATTATATATACGCTGCTCTCTTTCATCAAGACCGTTACGGTTTTTTTCTTTATTTTTCTCAAGAATTTCCTTCTTATCCATAACAGTTTCTCCGTTTACGTATCCTATGGTTATATGATAGCACATCCTATCTCAGATGTCAAGTATTCTTGTCAAATTTTCTTCTATACTTGTCAATTTTTTAATTAACCTTGGCAGCTTAATGTCTCCCGTGCTTTCTCATAATTATGTCTATGGCACTGTGGTTATTTTGAATTTTTACGTTTGTCCCCTCGTTTCTGTGTTCTCCGTCAACTGCCCAGTCAAGCGGTTCCTCCGATGTTATATCTATTTCCGAGGCATGGAAGAATATTATATTATCATGCCTATAGGATTTATTAAGCATTGACAGAACTGTTGCAAGTGCATTCATAATATTTTTAGGTCGTTTTATCAGCAGAACCTCAAACTTACCATCGGCAAAATCCACCATATCATTATCGAATTTAAAAACTCCCGCAACCGAGGTGGAATTCGTCACCGCACCGAAAATATAATCCCCTTCGCAGCTTCTGTTATCAGTCACTATTTTAACATGATGGGATTTTATTTTATGCAGATATTTGACAGCACCGAACATATAAGCAAGCCTGCCGAATATATTTTTTGCCTTTTGCGGAGTAGCATAAGACACCTCCGTAAAAGCACCGAACGAGGCTATATATACAAAATATTTATCATTGAAGCTGCCTATATCAAAGGGAGACAGTTCTCCGGCGGCAACGGTTTTTGCCGCCTTTACGGGATTCGTATGCAGCTTCAGACTCCTTGCAAGGTCATTCGTTGTTCCCATAGGAATACATCCGAGCGGTTTTTTGACATCGGACTGCATTATTCCGGATATTGTTTCGCTTATAGTTCCGTCACCGCCGCAGCAGCCGATAACATCATATTCTTCAATATGCTTTTTAACAAGGTAGTCGGCGTTATAATCGGGAGAAGTGAAATATGCCGCTATCTCCATGTTCTTTTTGTCAAATATATCTGCAATTTTACCCGTTGAAAAGTTAAATTTATGCTTGCCCGAGTGCGGGTTTATTATCATCATAAGCTTGATACGCTCATTCTCTTTTTTCATAATTTCACCCCTCGCGTAGAAATTCGGGCAAACACAAATCCGTTAATTCCTGCTTTTGCCATTTCTGTCCGATGTTTTGGAAACATCATTATTTGTGGTTTTAATAACATCCTTTGTAACATTACCAAAAATGAAAGAAAGATTTCTGACTATTACATATCTGATGTATCCTATAAGGCATATAACCGTCAGGATCAGAAGCACTCCGCATATGATTGCTTCCGTTATCATACCGCTTTGCACACTCTGAAGCTGCCCGTATGCAGCACTGTTTGCGGAAACGTCAGTCATACTAACCCCTATATCATTAAGAGAGCCTATAAGTCCAAATAATCTGTACCCCTCATAAATACCACTGAGAATCAGAACTATCGGCGTTAATGATAAAATCATATTATCCCCCCCCGGCTGAAATATTGAATACACACTATTTGGGCAGATAACCTATTTTTTTCATTGCTTTATCGAGCGTTCTCTGTGAAATTTTCAGTGCAAATTCAGCACCCTTGCGATACTGCTCCTCAAGATATGCCTTATCCTTAACATATTTTTCAAATCTTTCCTGTATGGGCCGAAGCTCTTCAATTACGGCTTCACCTACCGCCGTCTTGAAATCACCATAACCCTTACCATCAAATTCTTCCGCAATTTCATCAGAGGTTTTACCCGTAACGGCACTCATAATTCCTATAAGGTTATTGATTCCGTCCTTGCCCTCTCCGACACACACCTTAGCATCACTATCGGTCACGGCCCGCTTGAATTTTTTCATAATTGTTTCAGGCTTATCGAGCACTGCGACCCATGCATTTACATTTTCATCAGACTTTGACATCTTTTTTATCGGATTTTGCAGCGACATAACCCTTGCCCCGACCGTGCCTATATACGCGTCGGGTACGGTAAAGGTTTTTCCGTATATTCCGTTGAATCTTTCGGCAATATTTCTGGACAATTCAAGATGCTGTCTTTGATCCTCTCCTACGGGAACGAGGTCAGCCTGATAAAGCAAAATATCCGCTGCCATAAGTGAGGGATAGGTAAAAAGTCCCGCATTAACATTATCGGCGTGCTTCTGCGATTTATCCTTAAACTGCGTCATTCTCGAAAGCTCACCGAACTGTGTATAACAATTAAGCAGCCATGCAAGCTCGGCATGGGTATGAACATGGCTTTGTATAAAAAACATACTTTTATCCGTATCTATTCCGCAGGCAAGCAAAAGTGCATATGCCTCAAGTATATTCTGCTTAAATACCTTCGGCTCCTGTCTTACAGTAATAGCATGAAGATCGGCAACAGCAAAAATACAGTCATAATCATCCTGTAATTTTACCCAGTTACGAAGTGCTCCGAGATAATTACCGAGAGTAATTGTACCGCTCGGTTGTATTGCACTGAATATTCTTTTTTTTCTTTCAGACACCTGAGTTTTCTTTATTTCTTCTGACATATTATAATACCTCCCCGGCTAATTTTCCCAATATTTTTATTCCTTTTTCAAGCTGTTCGTCCGTAGGTGTGGAGAAATTTATTCTGAACGAGCTGCTTTGCTCACTTTCATCCGTCAGAAAAGCATTTCCCGGAACAACGCATACCTTATTCTGAACAGCCTTGGTACAGAATTCGGACATTGATATTTTTGCATTTTCGGGAAGCTTACACCATATAAAAAGACCGCCCTGTATTTTTTCGTATGTTATACCTGTCGGAACCAGGTATTTGTCAAGCAGTTCCATACAGAAATTTGCTTTCTTTCTGTATATTTCACGCAACTTTTTAAGGTGTGCCTCAAAATCATATTCCGTAAGAAATCTGTATGCCACCATTTGTGCCCATGAATTTGTATGAACATCCTCTCCCTGCTTGCATACTATCATCTTCTGCAAAACAGGCTTGGGGGCGATAGCAAAGCCGATACGCATTCCGGGAGAAAGAACCTTAGAGAAAGAACCGGCATAAACCACCCTTCCGTCTTTATCGAGTGACTTTATACACGGAACATCCTCCCCGCTTATTCTTAGCTCTCCGTATGGATTATCCTCAAGTATCATTACATTATATTTTCCCGCAAGCTCATATATAGCCTTACGTTTTTCAAAGCTTGTCGTAATACCCGACGGATTCTGGAAATTGGCAATAATATATATAAATCGGATATTTTTTTCTGTTTTAAGTGCCTTTTCGAGAAGCTCGAGATTCATTCCGTCACTTTCCATAGGTATACCGCAAAGACGGCAGTTAAATGAGCGGAATGAATTAAGAGAGCCGATAAAGCTCGGAGCCTCGCATATAACGACATCCCCCTCGTTGCAGACAGATTTCGTAAAAAGCTCCATTATCTGCTGTGCGCCCGATGTTATAAGTATATCGTCAGCATCCGTACCCACATCATATTTTTTCCGCATATAATCCCACACAGCACTGCGAAGCGGAGGATATCCCTCCGTAACGCTGTATTGGAGGGCAGCAATCGGTTCTTCCCTGAGAATCTTGTCGGATATATCGGCTATCTCTTTTGCGGGAAATGCTTCGGGTGCGGGATTTCCTGCCGAAAGGGAAACAACTGTCGGATCTGCGGCATATTTGAATATTTCCCTTATAGCCGACGGCTTAAGGGTCTGTACTTTATCGGAAAATATATATTCCATTAATTTCAGCTTCTTTCCATAAATTTATACACATAATTTTAGCACATTTCATTCAGGTGTGCAACCGATATATGCCAAAAGCACCCGTATATCTTTCCTATACGGATGCCTATGTGATCATTTGAACTTTTTTTCAAGCTTATCCGCAGCAGCGGAGGCAGCCTCATTAATTATACTCTCAATCCTGCCCTCGTCACAAGCTCGGGCACTGTCCGGGTCTATCGGCAGACGTGCAAGTATATCCACCCCATACTGACCGGCAACCTCATCAAGCTTGCTTTCCCCAAAGGGATAATATTTCTTCTTGCAGTCGGGACATTCAAAATAGCTCATATTCTCCACCACACCGAGTATCGGGATATTCATAAGCTGAGCCATCTTTATCGCCTTTTCCACTATCATTGAAACAAGCTCCTGCGGAGATGTGACTATGATTATTCCGTCAAGCGGAATTGACTGGAATACAGTCAGCGGAACATCTCCCGTTCCCGGAGGCATATCGACAAACATATAGTCAATATTATCCCATATCACATTACTGTAAAACTGCTTGACAGTACCGGCAAGTATCGGACCTCTCCACAAAACGGGATCAGTATCACTTTCAAGCAGAAGATTTACCGATATAACTTCAATCCCGCCATGAGTTGTGACAGGAATCATTCCGTTCTCACTGCCTCTTATGCTTTCCTTTATTCCGAATGCCTTTGGAATTGACGGTCCTGTGATATCCGCGTCAAGTATGGCGGTTCTGTAACCCTTTCTGCTGAACATAACAGCCATAAGAGAGGTAACAAGTGATTTTCCCACTCCGCCCTTTCCGCTGACAACACCGACTATTTTTTTAACAGAGCTTCCCGGAGCAAGCTCCTCATACATATTCTGAGCTTCTTCCCTTGAAGAGCAGTCCGCCGAACATGAGCCACAGTCGTGTGTACATTCCTCTTCGGGAATATTGTTTTCTGCCATAACAAACACCTCTTATTTTCAGTATAAAATTATTATCCCCCGCCGGGCGGTCTGTTTATTCCCGATTGCCGTCCGACTCATCATCATTTTCAGATATATCCCCGATTTCCGATATATCGTCATTTTCGGATTCCTCCTCAACATCTGATATATCGTCACTCTCCTCTATATCTCCGCTATCCGAAACCGGAACCCCTTCTTCCTCGGCTTCTGTTTCATTATCGTCAGGTATGTCAAGCTCATATCCGCTCAGGAACGTATAAGGAATACCATATCCGAGTGCAACGGCTGCAATACGAACCATCTCCGTGCATTCTTCTATATCAAACGGGAACGGTATTCCCCGGGCAACACTTGCAAGAATTATATACAGAGCCGGCAGATCGAGCAATATCAAAGCGGCAAGCGAAAAACGCTTTATCTGCTTTCCGTCACCGACTCTTGTTGCATAGAAAAGCACAAGACCAAACACAACAAAGACCAACGACACAAGGAGACTTCTCACTGTTTCGTCAATAGCCGTTGCACTGTTTATCAGACCTGTAAAAAAATAAGAACATATAACAAATGCAATAACCAGAAATGCCGAAAATATCAGACCTGAAATATCTTTTTTCTTTTTCATAATAAAAACCTCCGGAATTATAATTTTATATATCATCATGCTCGCTTTTCAGCAACAAGGCAATACCAACCCTTATCCTCATAACGCTCAACCACATTTATACTCTCAGGCAATGCGGAAAGAACGTCATCAAGCCTTACATCAATAATTCCGCTCATTATATAAACGGTATTTTCATTCATAAGCTTTTCTATATCCGCCGAAAGAGTTATTATAGCATCGGCTACTATATTTGCCGTGATTATATCATATGTACCATGAACACTATCGGCAAGGTTGCCCTTTATACCGGTATATCTGTCCTGAACATTGTTCAGCCTTGCATTTTCCCTTGATGCCTTTACAGCCATTTCGTCAATATCAATACCTACCGCACTTTCCGCTCCGAGCAGCAGTCCCGCAACCGAGAGAATACCGCTTCCGCAGCCGACATCAAGCATTTTCTCTCCGCCGTTTATATGTTTTTCAAGTGCCTCAAGGCATAATCTTGTTGTTTCGTGTGTACCGGTTCCGAACGCAAGACCGGGTTCAAGGTTAAGCACGATTCTGCCGTCGGCATCATAGTCATCACGCCATATCGGACGGATAAGAATTTTTTCCCCCACATTTATCGGAGCAAAATACTTTTTCCAGCTTTCAAGGCAGCTTTCCACATCACAACTGTCCGAGCTTATTTCATACTCTATATTCCGTGCACCAAGCCTTTCCTTTATATACGAAACAGCCTCAGACGGGTTTTCCTCGGGACTTATGTATATATGTATCTTTCCGTGAGTCCTGTCCTTTTGCAAAAGCTCCTCGTCGATAAGGTCGATATTGGCTATTTCCGATACCTCCTGCTCAAGACTTGAATAATCCTCAATATATATTCCGTATGGAACCGTCATCTGTGCTATATTTCCCGCTGTTTCGATATCCCCGGCAGGAACAGTTACTATTATTTCCGTCCAGTCCATTAATTTACCCCAATCAAGAATATTTTTGTATATGAATGGAACACTTTTCCACTCGTCATACAAGTACTATTATAATGCAAATCGTATATAAAAACAACCATAAAAATAAAATTTACGATTTATTATTTCCGGTCTGCAGTTTCCGATTATACAGCCGCAGTCACAAAAGTTTCATATTGGCTTATCGTTCCGAACCTGACGGTTACAAAATTCCCAAAAATATACATTTTCAATCCGCATATAATTCATTATCAAAAGTAAATTTCTTCTTGACAATATAATACCTATAGATTATAATAATAATATACTATAGATTGTTTGATTAGGGGGATATTTATGAATAAAAGTACAACATACAGTCTTCGTGCTGCCGCCAAATTTGTGCTTATCGGAGGAATTATATTTTCTATCCTATTGGTGGTATATTTATTTAATCAGTACGAAAGATTACAAAGTTTATCTAATATGTTCAGCTCAGAAGCTCAACATATTGATTTTGGAACAGGGTTATCTTTCGTTATTACCGGTTTAATATGTGCATATATTTTTTATCTGGTTTCACTTATTCTTGATTCATTAGCTGAAACTATCGAGTTCAATTATAACTTAAATGATAAAATCGACCAACTTTGTCAGAGATTTGATCAGGCATTTACGGATTCCGAATTTACTTCTAAGCCTAAAATTACACCGGGTGAAAACACATGGACCTGTCCGAAATGCGGGAAAGTTTTGTATAAAAACATGACAACCTGCAGCTGCGGCGAACCCCGGCCTTTTGATTTTGAGGATAACTTTAAGGAAAACAAAGTTTCCAAGTCCGCCTCTTCAAACGGGGTTTGTCCTTCCTGTCTATCCCAAAACACACCGGACTCTATGTTTTGCGGGAAGTGCGGCTATAAACTGAAATAGCATTATTAAGATCGAGTAGGAGGGATTTTTTCCCTCCTCTCACACCACCGTACGTGCCGTTCGGCATACGGCGGTTCAATTCAAAAT
>CANPXK010000051.1 GCA_947585965.1 uncultured Clostridia bacterium | reverse complement strand
CTTATCCAGACCTGCTTGGAGTTATTTTACCATTTTCAAATTATTATTTGAAGTCGCTGGAGGATTGAGGGGATACGCTTGATTGCCAAAAATCGGGACTGCCATATCTTGTCAATGGCAAGGCTGCGCAGCGGTGTTAAACACCATTGACAAGATCCGACAGTTCCGATAAATTCCAACAGAATCCAATAGTTTTTTTAGCCATGAGTGTTGCAAAAAAGCTTGACCACAACACACGGTCTGGAAAAGGTCATGGTCAAACCATCAAAATATGAAACCGGCGATCTCAAATGGATCCATACCGCAATTGGAAACTTCAAGGCGTTCCTGCTCGGGACTTACCACGGAAGCTGCTGCGATTATCAGCCTTACCTCGATGAGTTTTGTTTCCGCTTCAACCGGAGGTCCCAGCCAGCCCAGCTTTTCTCCAGACTCGCTCGCACTCTCACTACATCTTGTACTTTGCCGAGTAAAGTTGGTACGCAGAAAGAAATATTAAAAGTGAAAAGAGTGGATAATAAAGATTGACTTCCAATTTTTTGTTAGTAGTTGTATAATGATACTCAAGAATTTCTATGATTCTGGAAGCAGGAAATATCGCTCGAACAGGAATTTGCGAATAAGCCAATATTATGAAATTATATTGGAGAAACTTGGAGGTTTTGATATATGGAAAAGATTGTTAGTTTATCGTTGTTTTTCTATTTAATTGTGCCTTATTGCCTGGGCTATTAACATCACGTAAAACAATGATATATAGCCATGTGTGCACGTGGGTTATATGCAATCTCGTTTTTGCGGTAAATAAAATGGATTTAGTTGATTACAGCAAAACAAGGTTTGACGAAATTCAGGGGCAGATTAATATTCTTAAAAATGAGCTTTCTCTTGACAGTGTGCATATCATTCCCGTATCCGCAACAGAGGGGGATAATGTTACCGTTAAATCCGATAATATGCCGTGGTACAGCGGCATATCACTGCTTGAATATCTTGAAAAAATTGATACGGATTCCGAAAACAAAGAGGAAGGCTTTTATATGCCCGTGCAGAGAGTCTGCCGTCCCGACCATACTTTCAGGGGCTTTCAGGGTCAGATCGAGGCAGGCGGTATAAACGTCGGAGAAGAGATTACCACTCTTCCCAGCAATGAAAAAGCGAGGGTAAAATCAATTTTCGTCGCAGGCAAGGAGGAGAGTGCCGCCTTTGTCGGTCAGCCCGTTACAATTACTCTTGATAAAGAGGTTGATGTTTCAAGAGGTTGCGTTATAGTCAAAAATACAAATATCGCGCCTTACAAAAGACTTACTGTTTCTCTTTTGTGGATGGACGACGAGCCGCTCACCATAGGCAGGGATTATCTTGTAAAACTCGGTACAAAGACCATTTCCGCCATTCCAACGAAGCTAAAATATGCAGTTGATGTCAATACAGGAGAACATATACAGGCGGAAAGCCTGACGAAAAACGGTATTGCCGTATGCGAACTTCTGCTGACAGAGGCAATAGTCGCTGATTTATTTTCACAGCATAAAACTCTTGGAGAATTAATACTTATCAACCGTGTAACAAATATGACATCCGCCTGCGGAGTTGTTGAAAATCTCAGCGAAAAGGGCGGTGCATTTTCCGACAGAGTTTCCTTTAAATCGGGAACGCTTGAAGCAAGAGGAGATATTTTTGAAGAATTTTACTATGACAACAGCAGTCTTAATGTTCTTAAATATCAGCCTGTGAATAAGACATATACTATTGGAGATGAGATTCCGACCAAGGGCGAAAGCTACAAATATCCCGACAGCTTCGATATAATTATTCTGCGTGACGGAGTTGCCGTTAAGGTTCGCGATAGAAGCATTAAGGAGATTATCCCGACAGCGGAATATAAATACGGCGGTGTTCCCATTGTCAACGGCAGAGGATTCGGGGTTCTTGCTTCAAACGATGAGGAGGTTTCAGACTTCCTTAAAGAATATTCTCAGCTTAACGAGGAAGGAAAAAAGCAATTCTTTGCGAAGTGGGTCAGATTTGATACATACCGCAAGGTTATAATAAAATAGACGAATATATAAGAGCGGCTGCCGCATTAAGTCTGATATACTTAAGCGGCAGCCGCCGACTTTATATTTGTTAATTACATTCAAGATGATAAAAGGGATAAACCTGTAGAAGCAAGATTAGCAGCCCTTTTTGATATGCAAAAATTAATAGAAAGCTCCGTTTGTTTTGATAGTGTTATAAGTGATATTAGTGCTTCAAATGGTAAGTCTCCTAATTCATTATTTATGCATAGAATGTATTCTGTTTTTGAGTATAATAACGAGTATTACTTAGCAAATCTTGCAATAGAAGAATCTTATGCAACAGATAGAGATGATAAGTTTAGGGATACATTCAATAAATTATATAGCTTTAGAGACATAAAAATAACACCTATGAAGCCGGGTTTTCACACCCGCTTCTCCGAACAAACAGTTAGGAGCGGTGCTTCAATAGGTGTTACTGAGATAAGTATACCCGATTTATACAAGTTAGTCAAGACCTACGACCACAAATTTTCTTTCAAATTCCTGACATAAATCTTTTATTGAAATTTTCAATTTTTATTTCCCCGGATTTTTCTTTATGTTATAATACAATATGTTTAACAGGTTTTCAGATATTATTTTATATGAGCAATCTGCTATAAATTTTAATGATATGCATGGTAATGAAATTAAATTGTCAGCTGCGATATTTCCTCATGTTAGTGTTGTTTTCCCTAAGATTTATGGTATAATTATATAAGATTATATTTACGGAAAAGTGATGAACGGGAGGTATGAACAATGGGAATATATCTTAATCCGGGAAATGAGAGATTTTTTCAGGCACTTAATTCGGATATTTATGTTGATAAGTCGATGCTTATTTCCGTTACCAACAAAAAGATTAATACGGAACAAAAATATATATGTGTCAGCCGTCCCAGACGTTTCGGTAAATCAATGAATCTCGGTATGCTTGCAGCCTATTACAGCAGAGGGTGCGACAGCAAAAATATGTTTGATAACCTTTCTGCAGCAAAAGATGAAAGCTATTTGAAATATTTAAATAAATACAATGTTATTTATATCAATATGCAGGACTTTCTAAGCGGCAGTAAAAATGTCGATGATATGCTTGAACTGTTGAAACAAAGCGTTACAATTGATTTGGAGGATAGCTTTAGTGATATAAATCTTCATAAGGAATTAGGATTGGCATACAGTATGAGCAGAGTCTATGATAAAACCGGAATACCGTTTGTTATACTTATAGACGAATGGGATTGTGTCATGCGTGAACATATGAAGGATAAGGAAGCGCTGAAAGCTTATCTTGACTTTCTGCGGAGTTGGTTAAAGGATAAGAGTTATGTTGCCCTTACGTATATGACAGGTATACTGCCGATAAAAAAGTACGGTACACATTCGGCACTCAATATGTTCATGGAATACTCGATGATAAAATATAGCGGGTTAAACGGATATATTGGTTTTACAAATGAAGAAGTGGAAATGCTCTGTCGGAAATATGACATGGATTTTGAGGACATGAAAGCATGGTATGACGGTTACAGGTTGGGCGATACGGAAATATATTGTCCTAATTCCGTTATATGTTCAATTTCCGAACGAAGATTTGACGATTATTGGGTGGAAACGGAAACATATGAAGCTCTTGCTCAATATATTGCCATGAATTTTGACGGTCTGCACGATACTATAGAAAAACTGCTCGCACAACAGCCGCAGCCTGTGAATACACGAACCTTTACCAATGATATGATAACATTTGCAAATAAAGATGATATTCTTACCTTGCTTATACATTTAGGCTATCTCGGATATGATGCGGAAAATAAGACCGTGTATATTCCGAATAAGGAAATAGCCGATGAATTTGTAGTAAGTATGCAGGCAACGGGACTTTGGAAAGAAACCATAGATACGGTTATGAAGTCAAGAAAGCTACTTGAAGATACATTGAAGTGTAACAGCGAAGCGGTGGGGGAGGCAATTGAAAAAGTACATGAAAGAAATTCCTCCGTTATAAACTACAATAATGAGCAGTCACTGCGTTTTATAATACTGATTGCCTATTACTATGCAAAGGAGCATTATGATATTGTACAGGAAATGCCGTCCGGAAAGGGATTTGCGGATATAATGTTCATTCCGAAGCCAAAAACCGATATACAGGCATATCCTCCTATGGTGGTTGAATTAAAATGGAACCATTCGGCAGAAGCGGCAATAAGTCAAATCAGGAATAAAAACTATCCCGCCGCACTTGAAAGCTTTGACAGGGTATTATTGGTCGGTATCGGTTATGAAAAAGACGGGAAGAAACATCAGTGTATAATTGAAGAGTGTAAAATCTGATAACGCTCCTTAAAACGATTATAGCGGAATGCTGTAATTGATATTCCGGTAAAAACGCCCCGGAAATAAATCCTTATTAATGATGAATCGTCTTGTGATATCGCGGATGAGGAAGATTGATTATTGATGATAAAGCTTCGTAAATTTGTCAGACTATTGACAATATCCGCGTAAAAACTTATAATTATATTTGTTGAAATGCATATTTGTACCTTTTCGGGTATGCTGCAAAAAAATTATGATGAAGGCAGGTTTTTTATTATGAATAGTGATGCTATAAGCAAGGGTGTACAATGTGCGCCGCAGCGTTCGCTGCTTCATGCACTCGGAATGACTGATGAGGAAATTGCTAAGCCTTTGGTAGGTATAGTAAGCTCCTATAATGAAATTGTACCGGGGCATATGAATATAGACAAGATAGTAAATGCGGTCAAGCAGGGAGTGGCAATGGCAGGAGGAAATCCCGTGGTATTCCCGGCAATCGCCGTATGTGATGGTATAGCAATGGGACATAAGGGAATGAAATATTCTCTTGTTACACGTGACCTTATTGCCGATTCGACAGAGGCTATGGCTATAGCTCATGCATTTGATGCACTTGTTATGGTTCCGAACTGCGATAAGAATGTCCCCGGACTCCTTATGGCTGCCGCAAGACTTAATATCCCGACGATATTCGTAAGCGGCGGACCGATGCTTGCCGGTCATGTAAATGGAGAGAAGAGAAGCCTTTCAAGTATGTTCGAGGCTGTCGGCTCATATAATTCGGGTAAAATCACAGCGGAGGAGCTTCTTGAATTTGAAAATAAGGTATGTCCGAGCTGCGGTTCATGCTCGGGTATGTATACGGCTAACTCCATGAACTGTCTTACCGAGGTTCTCGGCATGGCTCTTAGAGGAAACGGTACAATACCGGCTGTTTATTCCGAAAGAATACAGCTTGCAAAGCGTACCGGCATGAAGGTTATGGAACTTCTTGAAAAAAATATACGTCCCCGTGATATAATGACGGAGGATGCATTCAGAAATGCACTTACAATGGATATGGCACTCGGATGCAGCACAAACAGTATGCTACATCTTCCTGCTATAGCACATGAATGTGGTATTGAGCTTAATCCTGATATTGCAAATGAAATAAGCTCACATACACCTAATTTATGTCATCTTGCACCGGCAGGTCCGACACATATAGAGGATCTTAATGAAGCAGGCGGGGTTTATGCTGTTATGAATGAAATAAATAAGCTCGGACTTCTGAAAACCGACATTGTAACTGCTACAGGAAAAACAATTGCGGAGAATATAGAGGGTATTGAAAACAAGAACCCGGATATAATAAGACCGGCTGATAATCCCTACAGCAAAACGGGCGGTATTGCCGTACTCAAGGGTAATCTTGCACCGGATTCATGCGTTGTCAAGCGTTCGGCGGTAGCACCCGAAATGCTTAAACATTCCGGACCGGCAAAAGTTTTTGATTGCGAGGAGGATGCAATGGCTGCAATCAACGGAGGAGAAATCGTTGACGGCGATGTTGTTGTTATCCGCTATGAAGGTCCCAAGGGCGGTCCCGGAATGAGAGAAATGCTCAATCCTACGTCCGCAATAATGGGACGCGGACTCGGAAGTACGGTTGCACTTATAACGGACGGACGTTTTTCGGGAGCGACAAGAGGTGCGGCAATCGGTCATGTATCGCCTGAGGCTGCAGTGGGAGGACCTATTGCACTTATAAAGGACGGAGATATAATTGAGATAGATATCAATGCCAATGCGATAAACGTTAAGCTAAGCGATGAGGAGCTTGAAAAGCGTCGGGCGGAGTGGACACCGAGAGAGCCTGAGATAACCACAGGATATCTTGCGAGATATGCTTCACTTGTTACATCGGGCAACAGGGGAGCAATTTTAGAAGTAAAGAAATAAGTTAACGGAGGACAGGATAATGCGGGAGGCACAATGGGAAGATTACGAGCTTATAGACTGCTCGGACGGTGAGCGTCTGGAGCGTTGGGGAGATATTGTGCTTATCCGCCCGGATCCCCAAATAATATGGCATACGGAAAGGAAAAATCCGCTCTGGAGAAAGGCTCATGCACGATACAGGAGAAGTTCAAGCGGAGGCGGAGCTTGGGAATATAATCAGAAGGTACCGCAGCAGTGGACAATAAATTACAGAAATCTCACATTCGGAATAAAGCCGATGGGCTTCAAGCATACGGGAATTTTTCCCGAGCAGGCGGTGAACTGGGATTTTGTTTCCGAAAAAATACACTCCTCAGGAAAACAGCTCAAGGTACTCAATATGTTTGCATATACGGGTGCGGCAACGCTTGCCTGTCTTGAGGCAGGAGCAAGTGTTTGCCATGTTGATGCATCAAAGG
The DNA here is from genome assembly GCA_947585965.1 of uncultured Clostridia bacterium. Classification (GTDB taxonomy): domain Bacteria; phylum Bacillota; class Clostridia; order Oscillospirales; family Acutalibacteraceae; genus UBA1213. The sequence continues at coordinate 9,975 of CANPXK010000051.1, read as the reverse complement.
GTATGGTTCAATGGGCAAAGGAAAATGCGGCGCTTAGTAACCTTTCCGACAGACCTGTGAGATGGCTTGTAGACGATTGTGTAAAATTTGTACAGCGTGAGCATCGCAGGGGAAATAAATACGATGGTATAATAATGGATCCGCCTTCATACGGCAGGGGACCCGGGGGAGAAGTCTGGAAGCTTGAAGAGCAGTTATACACTCTTGTCGAATTATGCCTTCCGATATTATCCGATGATGCGGAGTTTTTTATACTCAATTCATATACAACGGGACTTTCGCCATCGGTTATGGAATATCTGTTAGGTGTTATGATAAAACCGAGGTTCGGGGGAAAGGTCACAAGCTCGGAAATAGGTCTGAGAGTAACACAAAGCGGTCTTACTTTGCCATGCGGCAGTACGGCTGTATGGCAGAGTGAGAGGTAAATACAGGAGTGACCGGATGGAAGATTTTATTCGTGTTGAGAATGTATGTTTTCAATATGACGAAAACGATAAAAACAGCAGTTATGCGCTGGATAATATAAGTCTGTCAATAAAAAAGGGAGAATTTGTCGCGGTGGTCGGTCATAACGGCTCGGGTAAATCGACCCTTTCAAAGCATTTTAATGCTATATATGTTCCCACATTTGGGGATGTAATTATAGGTGGGATGAATACAAAGGATGATGACCGTATTTTTGACATAAGAAAAAAAGTAGGTCTTGTTCTGCAAAATCCGGACAACCAGATTGTAGCGGGAATAGTTGAGGAAGACGTTGCTTTCGGGTGTGAGAATTCAGGCTTTCCGCAAAAAAAAATAAGAGAAAGGGTGGATTGTGCCCTGAAAGCGGTGGGAATGTATGAGTATCGTACACATTCACCGGATAAGCTTTCGGGAGGTCAGAAGCAGAGAGTGGCAATTGCGGGAATAATAGCAATGGAGCCGGAATGTATAGTGCTTGACGAGCCTACCGCAATGCTTGACCCGCAAGGCAGAGACGAGGTGATAGGTACCGTTATGCGACTCAATAAGGAAATGGGTATAACGATAATACTTATCACTCACTATATGGAGGAAGCGGTACTTGCCGACAGGGTTATTGTTATGGATTCGGGGAAAATTCTTACAGACGGCATACCCCGTAAGGTATTTTCGGAGGTCGGGCTTCTTAAAAAGCACAGACTTGATGTCCCGCAGGCAACGGAGCTTATATACAGGCTGAAAAACTGCGGCTATGAACTTCCGGAATGTGTGCTGAATGAAGAGGAATGTGTACAGGCGATAGCGGCACTTATTAAAGGATGATTCGGAGGAAGAATATGTCGGTTATCAGAGCTGAAAATATCAGATTTACATATGGTAAAGGCACCTCACTTGAGAAAACCGCACTTGATGATGTAAGCTTTGAGATAAACGAGGGCGAGTTTGTAGGGATAATCGGTCATACAGGTTCGGGAAAATCGACACTTATACAGCTTCTTAACGGTTTGCTAAGACCGACAGAGGGAAAAATTTATTTAAACGGCAGGGATATATGGGAGAAGCCGAAAAAAATTCGTGAAATCCGCTTTAAGGTGGGGATGGTTTTTCAGTATCCCGAATATCAGTTGTTTGAAGAAACGGTATATAAGGATATTGCCTTCGGACCCGGGAATATGGGGCTTGATGAGGAGGAAATTGACAGGAGAGTGCGTTCGGCGGCTGAATTTACCGGGATTGATGAAAAGCAGCTTGAATGTTCACCGTTCGAGTTATCGGGCGGAGAAAAGAGGAGAGCGGCGATAGCAGGTGTAATAGCTATGGATCCGGATGTACTTATACTTGACGAACCTACGGCAGGGCTTGATCCGCTCGGACGGGATGCATTACTTTGTCGGATAGCGGATTATCATAAAATCAGGAATAATACGGTTTTGCTTGTATCACACAGCATGGAGGATATAGCGAGGACGGCGGACAGAATACTGGTTATGTCGCATGGAAAAAAAATGATGTTTGATACGACCAAAAACGTATTTTCAAAAGGCGGAGAGCTTGAAAGAGCCGGACTCAGAGTACCTCAGATAACAAAAATTATGCAGCTTCTGAGAAAAGAGGGAATTGATGTTGATCCGACAGTCCTGACGGTTGAGCAAGGATTGAACGAGATATTATCGGTTCTGGGAAATACTCCGCAATCACTTTGTAATTAGTTTGATTATGGTAATTGTTATATGACCCGACAGGCAGCAATATCGGATATATGTCAAATAGTATAATTTTTTGCGATGCGGGTCTGACAGCGGAAAATCTTCGCGTCATTATAGGAGAGAAGTGCAGTTTGGTAAGAGATATAACGCTTGGGCAGTATGTGCCCGAAAAATCTTTAATACACAGAATGGATGCAAGAGCAAAAATACTTCTTTTGCTTATGATATTGGTGTTTATTTTTGTTTGTCGGAATTTTATTTCACTTGTAACAATTAGTCTGTTTTCACTTGTTATAATTCTGATGACGAGAATAAGCATTGTTAAATATCTTAAAAGTCTTAAGGCTGTTTTTGTGATAGTAATATTTACCGGAATACTTAATTTATTTTATGGATCCGGTGATGTGCTTTGGCAATGGCAGTTTCTCAAAATAACGTGGGGCGGAATAAATAATGCGATTTTTACTGCTGTAAGAATATCCGTTATGGTGATGGTAAGCTCCGTTCTCACATATACGACCTCTCCGACAGACCTCACGGACGGACTTGAGCGGATAATGAAACCGCTTAAGATTTTCCGTGTAAGGGTGCATGAAATTGCAATGATGATGACAATAGCACTGCGTTTTATTCCTGTACTGCTTGAGGAAACGGACAAAATCATGAATGCACAGAAGGCAAGAGGGGCAGACATGGAAAACGGTAATATTCTCCGCCGTGTAAAGGCACTTGTTCCTGTACTCATACCTCTGCTTGTTTCATCCTTCAGACGTGCCGGAGATCTTGCAATGGCTATGGAATGTCGCTGTTATAATGGGGGAAAGGGAAGGACAAGAATGAAAATCATGCACTTTTCACTTACGGATTTATTTGCGGCGATTATTTCTTTTTTAATATTCGGTGCGGTAATATACTTCAATATGGCATATCCTGACGTAGTATAACGGTGATTTTCAATGAGAAATATTTTACTTACAATTGCATATGACGGAAAAAATTACCATGGCTGGCAGATTCAGAAAAATGCACTTTCTGTGCAGGAGGTTTTCCAGAATGCCCTTTTCAAGGTAACAGGTGAGGAAAACGATATAAAGGGCTGCAGCAGGACGGATACGGGAGTTCATGCGAATATGTATTGTGTAAGCTTTAAGACCGGGCACAGAATACCTGTTGAGAGAATACCGGCGGCGGTCAATAATTATCTTCCTGACAGTATAGCGGTATTATCCGCACAAGAGGTTGATGAAGGCTTCCATGCAAGGTATTCCTGCAAGGGTAAGGAGTATGTGTATAAAATATGGAACAATCAGATAAGAAATCCTTTCCTTAACGGGTATGCACTTCATTATTGGTGCAGACTTGATATGCAGGCAATGAAAAGTGCGGCTGAGTATTTTGTAGGGAAGCATGATTTTACATCGTTCTGTACTGTTGACAATAATAGGGAAAAGGGAGATTTTCACAGAACGGTTGAGTGTCTTACAGTCAAAAGAGAGGGTGACCTTGTAAGCATAACAATCCGTGCGGACGGATTCTTATATAATATGGTTCGTATAATAGTGGGAACGCTTATATATGTCTCGGAGGGCAAGATAACCCCGAATGATATATCGGGAATAATAGAAGCAAAGGAGCGTACACTTGCAGGTCCCACCGCGCCTCCCGTGGGATTATATCTTAATAAAGTATTTTACTGATATCGGAAATACGATATCGGTTTTAGGAAAGGGACAGGATAAAATGAGTAAAAGGAAAGGTCGCTATGAATATACGACACCCAGGAATATAAAAAACAGAGAATATACAAGTTATGAGGATGCCCCCCTTAAAGACTACGGTTACAGTGACCCGCCCCCGCAGAATCTTACAAAGAAATTCTTAAAAGTATTTGTTATTCTGTTTATATCGGTTGTTGTTGTTCTTGCACTCACAAATCTTGATAATCTTACATCCGATAACATAAATCATTGGTTTCAGTATGAACTTCTCGGAAAAACGGAGGGCGGGGGATATCCTGTCCGATTCAGCGGTATGTCCGTAGATACCGGAAGTTTTGAGGTTATGGATGGCTGTCCTGTATATTGCAGTGACACATCTCTTGTTGTTCTGAATTCAAATGCCGGTGAATATCTTAATGCTCACCATTCCTTTGCAAGTCCCATCACAAAAACAGGTTCCGGATATTCCGTTGTATTCAATTCCGGTGCAACGGCATATAAGCTTATAAGCCGTGACAGTGTTATATATTCCGGAACAACGGATAAAAAAATATTTGATGCTGATGTGGCATCAAACGGAACATATGCTCTTCTGACCGGGGGAAGTGATTATCTTTCCGAGCTCAATGTATATAAAATAGATAATACAAAGAAATTCAGTTATTCATTTGCGGAATATTATGTAAATAATGTATCTGTGAACCGTGACGGAACAAAGGCGGCACTCGGCGGGGTCTCCGCAAGGAACGGCGGACTTATTTCCGCTGTTTATATACTCGATTTCGGACAGGACAACTACCTGCAAAAGTATGAATTTGAGGATTCGTTTATTTACAGTGTTGAATATCTTAATAATGGCAATGTTATTGCTGTCGGAAGTGAAGCGGCATATTACATTGATGTTGAAAAAAATAAGCAGACTGTGTTTGAATATGATATGAGAACACTTACCAATTATGCATTTGACAGCGAATACGGAGCTGTACTTTCATTATCTTCCGACGCAGACGGCCGCAGCTGTGACGTATTCACTATAAGCAGCGAAGGAAAGAAAACCAATGAAACAGCAATAAATGATAAGGTTCTGTCGTTGGATTATACCAATGAGAAAATAGCCGTTCTCACGTCGGGAAAGGTGACGGTATATAATCTTAAGGGCAAGGAGCTTAAAAGCGTTGATGCAGATGCCGATTCTAGAAAGATATGTTTCAGCGACAGCAATAATATTTATGTGCTTGGAACAAGTCTTATATCAAAGCTTGAAATAAATGATTGAAGCAATGAAAATATAGTACAGCACAACAAACTCCCCACAACCGGTAATGTGGGGAGTTGAATTTTATATGTATCCGGATTTTTTATTGTAAATCATCTTACCATACCTTTCTTACGGAAACACCTCTGTTATCAAGATATTCCTTAAGACCGCCTATGGATATCGTTCCGAAATGAAACAGTGACGCCGCAAGCACAGCATCAGCCTTGCCCTCGGTAAATGCATCATAGAAGTGTTCCATTTTGCCGGCACCGCCCGAAGCTATAACAGGGATACCAACGCTTTCGGAAACCGCCCTTGTAAGCTCAATATCATATCCGTTCTGTACACCGTCACAGTCCATGCTCGTAAGCAGGATTTCTCCCGCACCTCGCTTTTCGGCTTCAACAGCCCATTTTACGGCATCCTTTTCCATATTGATTCTGCCGCCGTTTATATATACATCCCATCCGCTGCCGTCTGTACGTCTTTTGGCGTCTATTGCGCATACAACACATTGACTTCCGAATTTATAAGCCGCCTCGTTTATAATTTCGGGTCTGTGTACCGCTGCGGAATTTACGGAAACCTTATCCGCTCCTGCTCTGAGTATATCTGTAAAATCGTCAACAGTCCTTATTCCTCCTCCTACAGTAAAGGGAATAAATACACTGTCCGCAACCTTGCGTACAATATCCGTTATAATATTTCTTGCATCGCTCGAAGCCGTTATATCAAGAAGTACAAGCTCATCCGCTCCTTCCTGATTATACAGCTTTGCACATTCCACGGGGTCACCCGCATCTCTGAGATTGACAAATCCCATACCCTTTACAACTCTGCCGTCCTTGACATCAAGACAGGGAATTATTCTTTTTGCATACATAATTTCTACCTCCCTGTTATTGAAACAAAATTATTGAGGATCTGCAATCCTACCTTACCGCTTTTTTCGGGGTGGAACTGCGTGGCATATATGTTTTCAAAATTGACGGATGCATCTATTTGTGTACCGTAGGTTGTTCTTGACGATACAATATTTTCGTCCTCTGCTTTGAGAAAATATGAATGTACGAAATACACATAAGGACTTCCATCAATATCCTTAAAAAGTCCGTCATGCTTGCGGATATCGAGAGAATTCCAACCCATATGCGGGATTTTTAGCCTGCCGCCGTCATTCGGTATTCTTGTTATGCTTCCTTTGAGAAGACCAAGACCGATAGCGCCGGGACTTTCCTCACTTCCGCCGAATAAAAGCTGAAGTCCGAGACAAATCCCGAGAAACGGCTTTCCTGTTTTAATAAATTCCCTTACGGCCTCATCGGCACCGGAACTTATAAGACAATCCATAGCATCCCCGAACGAGCCTACACCCGGAAGAACAGCACCATCGGAATTAAGTATTTCTTCTTTTTTATTTGTAACAATACAATCGCTGCCTATGTAATTCATTGCCTTAATTACACTTTGCAGATTGCCTGCACCGTAGTCAATAACGGCTATCATTCTATCACACCCAATAATATTTTTCTGATTTTCGTTTAAATTATATCATATAAAGCCGTAATTATCAAGCAGTATAACAGCCTGTTTATTTTGTACCGGACAACAATATCATCTCTGCCGCCTTGATTCCGTCAACAGCGGCGGACATGATACCTCCGGCATATCCGGCACCCTCTCCGCAGGGATAAAGCCCCTCCATGGAAACCGACTGCATTTTTTCATTACGAAGTATCCGGACAGGTGAGGAGCTTCTGCTCTCAACCGCAGTCATAACAGCGTCACCATCGGCAAAGCCTTTGAGTTTTCTGTCGAATAATAACAGACTTTCACGCAGGGAGTCGGTAATAAATACGGGCAGGCAACCGTCGAGATTTGTCATGGTGTACCCGGGCTTGTAGCTCGGAATAACGGAACCGACAGATGAGGAGGGCATTTTGTCAAGAAAGTCACAAACCCTTTGTACGGGAGCAGAATAGTTTTCCCCTCCGAGCTTAAAGGCGGCTTCTTCAAGCTTCCGCTGCATTGCAGCTCCGGCAAGAATTTCCTCACTTCCGAAATCCTTTGGATTGATCGCTACAAGAACGGCGGAATTTGCATTAACCCCATCACGGGCATATTCGCTCATTCCGTTTGTTACAAGTCTGCCTTTTTCGCTTGCCGCCGCAACAACATAGCCGCCGGGACACATACAGAAGGTATATACACCCCTGCCGTCTGCAAGGTGTACGGCAAGCTTATAATCAGCCGCAGGAAGATGAATGCTATTACTGAACTCTCCGTATTGAGCCTTATTGATATTTTCCTGTAAATGCTCGATTCGTATACCAATGGAAAACGGCTTTTGCTCCATTGCAATATTATTTTTAACAAGCATTTCAAATGTATCTCTTGCACTGTGTCCAACAGCAAGTATTACATTTTCGGAGTACAGCTTTATTTTATTTCCGTTCTGCTCGGCAGTTACGGCGGTAATTTTTCCGTTGCGGCTTTCTATATCAGTAACCCTTGTTTCAAACATGACTGTCCCGCCGAGGGATATTATTTTTTTCCTGATATTTTTGACGGTAGATTTAAGTCTGTCAGTGCCGATATGCGGCTTTGCAAGGTATAGGATATCCTCGGGCGCACCGTGATTTACAAATTCCTCAAGTACCTTTCTTATTCTTATATCCTTTGTACCCGTGTTAAGTTTGCCGTCGGAAAAGGTTCCTGCTCCGCCCTCGCCGAACTGTATATTTGATGATGTATCAAGCTCTCCGGCTGACCAAAACTTGTTTATATCCCTGCTTCTGTTATCAACATCACGGCCGCGTTCAAGCACAATAGGCTTTTGTCCTGCCTGTGCAAGAATAAGTGCGGCAAACAGACCGCAGGGTCCGCTTCCTATGATTATCGGGGGATTGTCAAGAATTTTACACGGAGGAAGAATATATTTATACTCTTCAACAACCGCCGCTTTTGAGCATTTTTTTGCAATGGAATTTTCATTACCCCTTACCTTGACATTGAGTGACGCGTCAAAGCGTATATTATTTTTCTTTCTTGCGTCAATGCTCCTTTTGTTAAGGCTTACTATCTCTATATTGCTTTTGTTTATTTTCAGAGCATCAGCCGCATATTTTTTCAGATCCTCCTCCCCATAATCAAGCGGGAGAGAAATACCGTTAATTCTTATCATGTTGCACCTCGGAAATTATTTAACATATCACTTAATATACTTTGCGGGTTTCATGGCACTGCCGAAGGCGAAATGGAGATTAAAGCCGCCGCACTCGCCGTCCGCATCGAGCATTTCTCCGCATATAAAAAGCTTGTCCGTTTTTTTTGACATAAGTGTTTCGGGATTTACCGTGTCGGAGCCATAGCCGCCTGCACATACTTGTGCGGAATTGAAATTTTCGGAATAAACAGGTGTAAATGTAAAAGCCTTAACAGCGTTAATAAGATCTTTCATATCATTTCCACTTAGAGTTTTACACAATTTATCCTGTATTCCGGCATAACAAGCAATAGCACGTGCAAGATTTTTGTTAAGTGCCCCACTGAGCAGGGAAGCGGCTTTTTCGTTAGAGAAAAGTACCTTACACTTTTTCAGATAAACCCAGAGGTCACTTTCCGCATATTCGGGCATGAGGTCAATACTGAGCTTTATATCATGTGCCTTTTTATAAATCAGATATTCATTCACTGTTCTTGAAATATCAAATACACAAATACCCGAAAGCCATTTGTCGCTAAACTGAATTTCTCCCTGTTTTTCCGTAATAAGCTTATTGCCGGAATACATAGATACGATACCTTTTGCCCGAACGCCCTTGAGTATGCTGTACTTTTCCTTTGTTTCAATGGGGGCGAGGGCAGGGAACAGCCGTGGCTGAGGTATTCCTAAATTTTCAAGAAGTCCGAAACCGCTTATATTTGCGCCGAGGGAAGGATAAGCCGCAGAGCCGCAGGCAAAGATTACATATTCGGCGTGGATTGTCATGCCTGCCGAGGATATATCAAAAAAATCTCCGTTTTTTGATATTGAATTAATTTTAAAGGAGCAAAGCCTTGCAACACCAAGACGATCAAGCTGTGCAAGCATACAGTCGAGTACGGTATAAGCCTGATTGCTGTACGGATATGCCCGCCCCTCGATATCCTCACGGAAAAGTATTCCCATACCGGCAAAAAACTTCTTTGAAGCCTTATATGAAAATTCGGACAATACGGAATTGATAATATTCTTATCGCCATGATAGTGTTCGGGGGATATGTTTTTGTTTGAGATGTTGCACCTGCCGTTTCCGGTGGAGAGCAGCTTTCGTCCGATATTCATTTGTCTTTCAAGTATAATAACATTTTTGCCGCCGAATTTTTCCGCACATTTTATTGCGGCTGTCAGTCCTGCCGCACCGCCGCCGATAACGGCAATTTTTATTTTTTCTCTTTCTTTCATGTTACACCTGTTGTTGTATATTTTATGTGTTAAGGTTAATTAATATCATAACATAAACTACGGTGACTATCAACATGCATTACAATTATCCACGCCGTATTTTGGTGGTTTATTTTCAAATAAATTTATTTAAAATCTAAATATAGTTTAATTTTATGGACATTTTATATTGCAATTTATAAATTCCACATAAAAGCCAAAAAATGCTTGCAATTTCAGATTAGGTATGTTATAATCTTATACGCAAATCACACGTCGGTATTTATTCGTTAGGTGCATATCAAACGGTATGTCGGAATTACAAGCCGGCGGAGGAAAAAACCTAAGGAGGATTTTATTATGGCATCAGTAGTATCAATGAACCAGCTTTTGGAGGCG
>CANPXK010000050.1 GCA_947585965.1 uncultured Clostridia bacterium | reverse complement strand
TGAGTTAGAATAACTCCCATGGTTTTTGCCACGGGAGTTTTGCTTTTCTAAATTATGCTGGTTTATTGAGGGGATACCCGGCAGATGAGCTGTTAGATGGTTTGATGCCTTACTCTGAAATTCTGCCGAATTATTGCAAAAATGCCCTAATTGGTCTGAACAGGTCGTAACCGCCCAATAAACCGGCGATAGAGTGCAAAGAAAAAGAGGTCTGAAACAGACCTCTCAAATACCATTTAGTTTTTCAATATGGCAACACCGGGTTAAGAGAACGGAATAGCTTGATAAGAAAATCCTCTGTGTTCAGACCGTTCATTTTAGCACTAACGACCAGTGAATACAGCATCACACTTGCCGTTGCACCCTTCGGAGAATCCGAAAACAACCAGTTTTTTCTGCCGACAACAAACGGACGAATAGCGTTTTCTGCACGAAGAGCATCATTTTCGGCAGCAAGCTCATCTATTGTACGTTCTTTTCTTTGTTCTTCCATAACCCAAAGTCTCCTGTATATGATATCTCTATTCTATCATATACAGTTGAACATACTGTATCCATACTATGGACTCAATACAAACATTTTCTTTTGCCCGGCTTGATCGCTTTTTTCTGCTCAATTTCAAGACCCTCCATCAGCCGGCGAAGCTGCTGTGAGGTAAGCTGCTTTGCCTCGCATTCTGTTCTTGACCAACAATAACGTCTGTTATCTAGCCTTTTTTGTAAAGCAACAAAAATCCGTCTCCGTCCCACACAAGTGCTTTCATCTTCGTATTGTTTCTTCCACAGAACAGATATACTGCTTTACTGTACACATCCTTTCCGACAGAGTCCTCTACGATCTGTGCAAGACCGTCTATCCCTTTTCGCATATCTTTCCGGTCACAATATACACCGTTGCTCCAATCAGTATTTCCGTCAGCATTTCAACGCACCAATTATTGCAGCGATCTTTTCAGAAGGAACATCCGATGATATCCCTATTTTCATTTCTTCGGATACAATTCTGATTGACGCATGGTCAGTTTCTATATTCTCCGTGATCTCAGTAACCGGAAAAGATATCTGCTTACACAGATTTTCTCTGATCTTGCGAAGACGATAATAATACGCACTTGTGCTGATCTTTTCCTGCCCACACCACTCTGTTACTGTCAGACCGGATTCTTGCCTTGCAAGCTCTGTTTCTGACCGGTTCTGTAGTTGTACTTCCTTCTTGACTATTGCTGCTTTATCCATGCAATTACCTCCAATGAACTCCAATTGAAGTTCGTTGGAGTTCATTGGAGTTCGTTTCACTTCATTGGAGTCTTTCTATTCGGAGTTTATTTTACCATGGTTTCTTACGCTTTGCATGGTGTGGGATTATTGGGCGGTTACAACAGGTCTATAGGGTGAGTTAGAATAACTCCCATGGTTTTTGCCACGGGAGTTTTGCTTTTCTATATTACACTGGTTTATTGAGGGGATACTTTATTACCTTAAAGGCCGAAATGTATCCTCCTTTGATTAAATTGATATATTTAATTAATTCTTTCATTTTTATTATTCTTGTTTTTCCTCTTTTGCAACTAGTAGTTCCAAACAAATCAAGCAACACAGAATCCGGAATATTGTTCATTTCTTTTATTATTCTAATTAGAAAATATGTGCCTGATTCGAAACTATTAATTTGTTCACACATTCTTCTCGGTAGTTGATTAAAATCTATATAATGCATTAGTTGTACCTCGACTGGCTTTTCTTCATGATTTTGATTAGTATAGTATTCATTTATAAAACCATCCCATAACTTTTGATAATTTTGAATATTAATTTTCTTATCATCCGTTCTTGCAGAATAAGCAAAAGAATAATAATTGAAATTACCAAATATTAAATCATAATAGCAAGGTAATTTGTTTCTTAAAAAATACATGTATTTATTTTCATAAAAGACAGAATACTGATCTAGGCCACTCGAGCAAAAAAAAGAAAATGAATTAAACATTATTATGTCAAGTATCAAATCAACAATTACGATTTTAAGCTGATCTGCGTTTATAATTATACCGGAATTATTAAGAAATGAAAACACATAACTTTTTTCTTGTTTGTGTGTTACTAATAATTCTAATAGATAAGAATTATCAAAATCACATAATCGTTCCGCCTTTAAAAGTTTATCATAAATTGGATATTCATCATCCTTATTTGCAAACAATCTAACTCTATTTTTTGTTGAAACCTCTGAATCATATGAATACAGTAATTCCACATAACATGGTCTAATGACAATGCGTGGAATCTGTCTTTCGGGAATCAAATAGTCTAATGATTGTAAAATAACACAAAGTTCAAAGTTAATCTCATCAATTAAATCATTAATTAATTCTGCTTCCTTAGTGCCTTTTTCAACCATAAGATATTTTTTCCTATGTACATGTGTTTCATTCTCTAAACAGAAACCAGAGATTTTACCATTAATAATTGTGATCATCTACTTTCAAGTTTTATATTAAGTGTATTTTTCTAAATACTCTTCTATCTTTAATGTAATATCAGATAATATTCTCGATTCGTATACCTCCCTTGGTTTTAGCCAATTATCATTTTCGATAATATATAGTATAAAAGTTCCTTTAGGATCTCCTTCAGGATACCATCCCAGATCCAAAATATATTTATTTGTGCTACAACCACATCTTGCACTTGTAACATACAACATATCTTCAGAAAAGTATTTCCAAAACTCACTTTCATAATCTAATTCATTTGGTTCCAATTCATAGAATTTATTCCACATAACCATCTTTGCTCCAGGAATTCTCAATCGTTGCAACTTAATCATATCTATCAGAATACTCCTTTCAAAGTTTCAGTAGAAAAAATAATAAAAACAAAAATAGATAGATTTTTTTTAACTGCTAATTTTAATATTTCATAAATGACCCTATAGAATACATGTGTAATAACACTTTGAATTCTGTATTTTATCAAACTATAAAATTCTAAAAATTCATAATTAAAAGATATATTTAGATTTTTAAATATTTCTTTGTAATAACGAAATTAGCAGTTAAGTAGGATGGAGAAGTTTATCCTCGATCCTCTATTGCTGTATGCTCGACATTGCAATAACTTAGTAACTATAGCAACCCATAAAAATAACTTAATGCTCGACGAGAGTAGTATAATAAAAGCGAGGAGATGGTAATATGCTTAGCACAGAAGTACGTGAACTAATGGTAAAGGCATACGAAAAAAGTCATAATGCAACAGAAGTAGCAAGAAATTTCTCTGTCAGCAGAACAACAGTATATGAACATGTAAGACAAATGAGAGAAACAGGTTCAGTAGCAGTTCGTACAAGTGAACGAGGTCGTAAACCTATTCTTACACAAAAAAATCTGGATGATATAAAAAATGTTATAATTCAACAACCTGATATAACCATTCATGAAATAAAAGAAAAGTTAAATCTGCCTGTGAGCGAAGAAAATATTCGAGAAAAAGTGATTCAAATGGGATTTGTTTACAAAAAGAAATCTTTACACGCATCAGAGCATGACCGCTCCCGATGTGAGAGAAAAAAGACAAGCATGGACTGAAACCATATCAAAATATTCTCCCGAAAAGCTTGTGTATCTTGATGAAAGCGGCGTAAATACCAATATGACAAGAATTTACGGGCGTGCAATTGGCGGTGCAAGAGTTGTAGATAATGTACCGATAAACACTCCGTCCAATACGACTATATTATCATCAATACGACTTAATGGGGAAACTGCTTACACAACATACAGCGGAGGAACAACAGGTGATAAGTTTGTTGATTATTTGAAAACTGTCCTTATTCCAACGCTTAATAAAGGCGATGTCGTAATTATGGATAACATGCGTTCTCATCATGTCAAAGCGGTTAAAGAAGTGATTGAGGAAGCCGGTATGACTTTGCTGTATTTACCGCCTTACAGTCCGGATTTTAATCCGATTGAAAAAATGTGGTCTAAAATTAAGGCGATTTTACGTAAGCTGAAAATTCGTGTTTCTATTGAACTCCCAACTGCTATTAAATCTGCCTTTTCTCTTATTACTACTGATGATTGCCACGGTTGGTTTTTCTCAATTACGGCGTCAAGCTAATTTTATGGATTGCTATAAATTCAACTACACACTTATTAGTAAGAAGTGTTAGCCGAACAGCAAGGAAAGCCATCGTAAGGTGAAATCCGAAGGAAGCTGAAGCCAAAATCTCAAACTGACAGACAGAAATCGCATATATGGCTTAAATGGAGTGGACAAGCTTGCAACAAAAGATAAGATCCAATACTGCCAAAAAACCTGCCAGTAAATGCGGAAGTTATATGGGATGAGGATTCTTTCACCTTATTCGGGAGGTCTGTCCGATATGTTCCCGTCAAGAGGAACACAAATATAAACCACAGGAGCAACCTATATCGCAAGGTATATCTAAATACACAGAAGTCAGTTTTCTGCCCATAGTACCAAAAAACTATCGAGAGATCATGGAGGAAAGTGGCAGACGGTTAATAAGTCAGATAATAACTGAAATTTGATTTGCACAGAAAGCTACCAACTCCTAAAGGAAGCTGCTTGAAAGAGATAAGATTGGAACCCAAGTAAAAGTTCAGGAGTGCCGAGTAAATTATCTGAAAAGGCTGATGTATATCCTCTCTGATTTGCATCCCAACCGCCGATTGCGGAACCACATGATCAGTTGTGTGAGAGAACGGAGTAGTACCCCCCTTACTCGATTAAATCAGAATCCACTTTCAGATTATTACCATTGCCTTTTGCAGGAAATATCATACTATCAAGCTAATATTTAGTATTACATTGATTAACCTACAATTATACTAAATAAAACTATCACCTGTATTTTATTAACCTATCTATTCCAATAGGATGTCCATGATACCCTTTCCCACTTGTAAGTTCAGCTCTGATCCAAGTGGTTGGCATACCACGATCATATCCAATTACCTTTCCAGTATTGTAAAAATAGTACATGGTAGAATTACTATGTAAATGTGGAATTCCCAAAAACAAAGCTTTATACTCTAAATCATTATGATCAATTCCAGGCAAATATTGTGCTTCTTTATGGCTTAATGTTTCCGCCTGAGATCTATTATGTGCTTTTATATGTTTTGTATAATTTTCGGGTTTAGCTTCATATCTCATGCGATTATATGCCTTCCTACCATAATACCCCCCATACACCAGTCTGTCATATGATTTTGAAATCTTAGTACCGTTGGATATTTCAATTTGATCTGGAATAAAGTCATAAATATTCTGATTGTATGCTGCATTATGCACCAACACACCGATATCAGTGACATAATAAGAATGAAAGTCAGCAACTTCAAAGTTATAAACAGTAATAGCTTTATCAGAGAATTCAGCATAAACTTTATCGATTGCACAGGTTGTCCCGTCTGCAAGGGTAAGAACATCTCCGGCTTTCAGCTTATCTGCTGTCACCCATTCATCTTCAACCCAGAACGGATGGGTTGGAGTGGTTTCTATTTCCTCACCGTTTACAAAGACATGAATAATAATATTCGATTGTCTGATGAATACATTCAGAACTTCCTTGTAATCACTCTCACCGGTTTCGGGATTCGTTGCATAAACATAGTCACCAACTTCAATTTCCTCAATCGGCTTCTCTCCGTCTTCGGTGAGTACAGGCGTACCTGCAACAAAACATGACGTTCCGTTTGCTACTCCTGTCGCAGTATTAAATGCAGAACCTGCAGCCTTATATGTACCATAAGCACTGAAAGCAAACCCGAATGCTCTGAATACTGCCTGCTCATATTTTCCAGCCAATAAGGATTCTACTGCACCCTGTAATGCACCAAATGTTGATTGAGCTGCCAGCGTCATCAATGCGAAACTTGATAGTGTGGAAAGAGTCGGTGCAAGACAACCCAAATTTCTGATTGAGGTCAAGGAAACAGTCACTGCCGACGACACCAAGCCATCCACAGCACCATTACCAAATGCGTTCAAAAGTGCATATGGATCCGTTTCTCCGCCAGACAGTGCGTCCATAAAGCTCATGAAACCGCCCATCACCGCACCGTTGTACATATCTCTAAGCGAATTTTCTACCTGAATAGCAGCCACCATTCCGAACATGGTAAAATTACCTGTCGGATCGCTGTTCATTACAGGGTTAGCATTAGCATAGAGGTACTTATGCAGACTTACGGGATCGGATATTGTTCCGCTATAGCTGTCAGCAGAAATAAATCTGCCTGTTGTGCTATCATAATATCTCGCACGGAGATAGTACAGCCCTGTTGTTTCGTCCTGATACTCGCCGCAGTAGCGGTACGGATTTACGGTAAGACCCGTACTTGCAGTTGCAATACCATATGAGTCATAATCATAGGTATCACTTACTACACCCTCCACATCCGTAAGCATACGGACATTGCCGTTGCCGTCAAAGAGGTAATAGTGCTTAATATCATTTATTGTCTGTGATACTATTTCAGCACCATGTGTGTACTCTGCTGTTACATTACCATTTTCATCAAGTTCGGCAAGAACCTGTGACAAGCCGTTGCTGTCAACAATATACTTTGTCAATTTTCCGTTTGTGGTCTTTGTAAGACGGTTGCCCTCAACATCATAAGTATATGTGTCGGTATTGGTCTTGCCGTCCTTCGTCACCTTTGCGGAAATCAGCCTGTCATAATTGTCATAGCTGTACTCGCTTGTTTCGGTTCCGTTTGTCTGCTTTAAGAGGTTACCGTTTTTATCATAGGTATAAGTCGTGGTTACACCGTCTGTAACTTCCCTCGTAAGCTGATTGTAGGAATTATAGAAATATTCAGTTTTTGTGTCATCAACGGTTTTAGTAAGTCTGTTTCCGACCTTGTCGTATGTATAGCTTGTGACTGCCCTGTCGGTTGTTTCTTTGGTCAGTCTGTTAAGTACATCATACTCATATTCGGTCGTTTTGCCGTCTTCCACAGCCTTGATACGGTTGCCCTTTTTGTCGTGACTGTATTCATAAACCGCAATATTATTGCCGTTTTTGTCAACAATCTTTTCTTTTGTAAGGCGGTTCAGGCTGTCGTATGTATAAGTTGCAACAATGCCGTTAGCGTAGCGGACAGCAGAGCGGTTGCCGTTTTTGTCATACTCATAAAGCGTTGCTTTGCCGCCCCGGTCAACAACACGAATAAGCCTGTTCAGCTTATCATAGCCATAGCTTGTGCTTGTGTACGGTGTGGAAATTTTTGTTAGATTGCCGCCGATATCATAAGTATACTCTATTTTTGTACCGTCCTGCAAGACTTTTCTGACGAGTTGGTTTAAATTATTATACTCATATTTTGTGCAATATGCATAATGGGTTACGGTGTCAATCAATCCGTTAGCCGTATATGTGTAGGTTGTGACGTCATTTCCTACTGTCTGCTTAGTCACATTGCCAACACTGTCGTATTCAAACCTGCTGACAATTCCGTTTGCATCGGTAGATGTCAGAACTCTGCCTTCCTTGTCATAGGTCATAGACGTGCTTTCACCGTTCGGCAAAATCGTCTTGATAAGCCTGCCATGTGTATCGTATTGATACTCGGTCTTGTTGTCGTTTGCATCAGTAACGCTCAAAAGCTCACCATTGCTCGAATAAACATACTTTGTTGTTCCTCCGAGTGCGTCCTTAACCGCCGTCAGATTATTGGCATTGTCATAGCTGTACTCCGTTCTTTCACCAACCTGATCGACAGCCGCAGTCAGTCTGCCCCTGACATCATATTCGCTCGTTGTACTCGTTCCGTCGGGATAGATTGCCTTTGTGCAGTTACCGGCAAGGTCATATTCAAACTTATACACATTTCCTTTCGGGTCTTTCATCTCCGTAACATTGGAGTTTTTATCGTATGTGTATTCTGTTCTGTTGCCAAGCTCGTCAACGATAGCGGTATTTCTGTACAAAGTATCATATTCATACTTCGTCACACTTCCGTTCGGTGCGGTTACGCTCGTCACGTTACCCGACAGGTCGTATGCGTACTTGATTTCAGAACCGTCCGCATATTTTTCACTTATTACATTACCGAATTTATCATATGTATATTCTGTGACATTCCCCTCCGGATCGGTCGAAGTCAGAAGATTTCCAACAATGTCATAAGTAAACTGCTCTGTCGTATTATCGGGGTAGATTATCTTTGTATTGTTTCCGAGAAGGTCATATTCATACCGGATAGTATTTCCCAGTCTGTCCGTTGAAGAAATCAACTGTCCGCAGGCATCGTAAACACCGTAGGAATAATTTCCCTCACTATCCTTTACACCTATGAGATTGCCGTTGCCGTCAAAGGTATAAAATTCAGTTTTTGAGCTGCCGTCTGTTGAAGTTATCGTTTTTGATATACACGTTCCATTTTCATCATACACATAATTTTCAACGCTGCCGCCCGCCATAGTTGCAGACTCAATATTGCCTTTATCATCATAAACAACGCTCTGAACAGTTCCGATACTGTCGGAAAGCTTAGTAAGTGCACCTCTGCCGTCATACTCAAAGCTTTCTACATTTCCGAGTTCATCGGTAACGGTTGAAACATAATCGTATTTATCATAGGTATATTTCAACAGTTCATCCGAATCACTGAGAAGCTCGGTAATTTGATTGCTGTCGCTGTATTTCATCTTCCTCGAATTACCCATAGCATCGGTAATTGAGGTAATATTGCCGTTGTCGTCATAGGTATAGGTAACACTATTGCCCTGCTTGTCGGTTTCCTTGAGCTTATTGCCCTTTTCGTCATATTCAAATTTTATAACATTGCCGTCACAATCCGTAACGCTTATGACATTACCGTCCTTGTCATATCCGTAAACCGTCTGATTACCCAACTCATCAATCATTGTTTCATAACGGTTGGCAATGTCATAGTTGTATTTAATACTGTTGCCGTCAGATCCGGTTGTAGAAATAAGCCTGCCGTCATCGTCATAATCATTGCGTACAGCCTTAGCACCGTTCTGATCTATGATATCGAGCAGTTCATGCTCTCTGCCATAGATATAATTTACCGTACTGCCGTTTCTGTCAGTAACGGAAATCAAATCTCCATAGCCGTCATATTTATATACAACACTCCTGCCCTCAGGGTCTGTTATGCTTGTAATTCTGTCCTCATCATCACGCTCAAATACAATAGATTTTCCATCAGAATGTGTGATACCGCTTTCGTCAAAGGTAACAACATTTCCTTTTTTGTCGGTTATACTTTGAATACCCGTATCGGCATTAATGATATATACAAGGCCCTGTTTTGTCGTCAGCTTAAAATTCTTAGGCTCAAATTTTTTAGCACTTGTATCAAACAAATTATGGACCCCGTCAAACATCAGCGTATCATATTTATCAAGAATTTCAAGGGTGGATTCGGTTTCACCGTCACCTATCAGTTTATAAGAATTAACATAAGATATCGGCACAAATGCCTGTACCTTGGGATACAGTGACAGATAGAATACCTCTGTCGAATTATCGGGATATGTAATCGTTACGGTATGCCCCACAGTGTCCTTTAAGGAATATGCCTGCATAAAGCCGCCGGAGCTGACAACATCCCAGCCGCTTGAGAACGGATGCGAAATATCAACCTTTATATTGCTGATATCCATTTTCCAACCGTAGCCGAAATCTTCCGGATTACTTCTTGACATACTTCTGTATGTTCTTGAAACGGAAAACGGAAGAGTATAAACGGGCAATGTTATATCCGAAAATGAGAAAGAATAGTTTCCGATCTTATTATTCCCCTCTGCCTGAACAGTAATAATTGATTCACCGTATATCAGCGATTCGGTATATACCCTCAGTCTGATATTATATATTCCATTTTCAATCACAGTAGGATCAAACTCGCCCAAAACATCATCTCTCACAGAAGTAGTTCCCTCTGCAAAAACAATATAGTCATCACAACCCACAGGAGCATAGGAAAGCTCATATTTTACAAAATCCTCGGAATCAGCGGTACCCGTTATCTGCGTGATATCATCTATAAACGCACGACTATCCGTAATATTATCATTCTCATCTATATCCACATCGCCGGATTTTGGACTTACAATCTGACATTCAACATTTGAGCTTTTGCTCGTATCAACAGCCTGAACGGTAAATTCGGAATAGCCCTCATTTCCGTTTTCATCTGTTGCTATCACATTCAGATTATAAAAGCCTGCTTTATCGGCTATGAATGAATACTTTCCGTTTTCTGCATTAACCTTTTTGCCGTCAAGATAAACACTTATACTTTTGACCTTTTGATTGTCTTCTGCTTCGGCATAAATCTCAATCTCACTGCCAAGAGCAACCATTGCTCCGTCCTTGTAATTACCGGTAATATGAACATAAGGACGCTCATAATCCGCCACTTTTTCCTTGTCATTTCGTATTTCAACAGTAATATCGGTAAAGGCTTCATTACCGGAGTTATCTGTGGCAATAAGTCTTATGATATATGTGCCGTTTTCAAGCTCTGTTGTATCAAGCACTCCAAGTACATCGTTATCTCTGTCCGAACGACCCTCTGAGAACACAGTAAACTCTTTAGTATTCTCATTTTTGTACATGAGTTGATAGTATGCTATTTCGTCATTGTCACTGACCGTACCTTTGAAAGTAACCCTTCCGTTAAGTACATCCTTATCTTTAGGTGAAGTAATTACCGTTGCAGGCTTTTCTTTGTCGGAGTTATCATGTATAAATATGTTTATTTCCTTTGCAGATGTGTTACCGTTTATATCAACCGCAACAACCCTAAAGACAACCGTACCTGCCTCGGATTCGGAAAACTCAATTTTACCCGGTGTCGGTACCAACAATTCCCCGTCCTTATATACTTCAACAGATGCTAATCCCTTATCATCCGATACATCAATCGTCACAGTTACAGTTTCTCCGATTTCAGCCGTAGTTTTATCTGCTGAGATTGTAATGGCAGGAGGAACTGTATCTTTTTCTTCCACGGGCGGCTCCTCGTCCTCTGTAATTGTCAATGTCATATTTCTATATGAAATATTACCGCTCTTATCAGCTGCTGTAATTCTTATTTCATATACATTGCCCTTTTTAACCTCAATATTAAGCACACCAAGTGTATTATTAATGACTGCTTCCGTACCGTATGCGGCAGACACAAACTCTCCGCCGTTCAGTGAGTATTCAATTTGATAATAGTCAAGTTCCTTATCATCATATACAGAGCCTATGATCTCCAATTTACTCGTAATTTTGGTGTTACCATTCGGTGCAGTAATAATAATTTCGGGGGCGGATTTATCTCTATTATCAACCACAACATATTTCTGCTCCGCACTCGCCCTATTGCCGAATATATCCTCACATATTACAGTTACGGTATGCTCTCCCACATCACCAACGTTAATAGTATATGTGCCCGTCATTTCACCAATCAACACACCGTCAACATAGATTTCTGTTGAATCAACACAGGTATTATCTTCAACGGAAACACCCATCGACAAACTTTCACCATAATTAAGCTCAGTTGAAGATAATACGAGGGATATATCAGGTTTCTCATCATCAACAAAATCAGGATTTACCTTACTGTTTGAAATAACACAAATGCATGGGCGGCTCACTGCCCCCTCCCTGTCAGAAACAATCAATCTTAGAAGATAAACCTTCCCCGATTCAATCTCTTCCGGAATGATACCGTCTGTCCATTCGTCATCCGAAATACATTTCCATGAATAGTTTTTATCGGTTATTCCCTTATCATCATTGCTGATATGATCGAGATCATAACTATCCTCACTGACTTTAACGACTGCCTTTTCGGTATTTTTGCTGTTGATATAAACATCTGTATTCAATACGGCAACAGGTAAAGTATGTACAATCAAACTTTTTTCAAATATATCTTCATTTGACCATTTTGAGTATTCATAAAATGCCTCATCTTCGGACGGAGCATCCTTTACTCTTACGCTGATTTTATATGAGCCCGTGTTTTCAAATGCAGTAATCGGTTCTTTTGTTTCTGTGTTTTGAATATCGTCACCTTTTCCGCTTTCAAATAACGTTGGGTCATATTGATAGCTGTATATAGAGCAGTTCTGAGGATCATTTTCTTTATCGGTATAATTATCTCTGTATGTCAGTCTGTCTTCAGTGGTAATATACTGACCTACGGTATAATCATGACCGAGTACATCTGCGAGTATATAATTTTCTATGCTTTCAGCTGCGGAATCTGCATCATCATTTTTAAAACAAATACCCGGTACTGATTTCAAAAGCTCGTTATATTGGGATATACTTTCGTCATTTCCCAGTCCTATAAAGGTGATATCCTTTTCAATAACCGCCTTAGCTGTTTCTGCTATTTTTTCCTCCGTTCTCAGATCTTGAACCACTGAATCACTAAGATTAATAACATAACGATTATCCTTGGCACTCCAGTCATGTCCGTTCAGAACTTCTGACATACTGTCGCCCTTTACAGTTTCCATTTTAATGTTGCCAAAGGTGAAATATGACTGTTGGCTACAGCTGTGACCTATATGGCTTGTTATCGGACCGTATCCGTATCCTGTTATTTCATCTTCCAATACAAAATCATCTATAACAATGCTGTCGTTATCAAAAACAGTAATTGAATCAGAATTAACTATAATTCTGATGCTGTGGCTGTCAAGTACATTTCCTACTCCTACAGACGCAAGAACCTTTCCGGCTC
Source organism: uncultured Clostridia bacterium (assembly GCA_947585965.1). Lineage (GTDB taxonomy): Bacteria > Bacillota > Clostridia > Oscillospirales > Acutalibacteraceae > UBA1213. Next base: position 4,183 of record CANPXK010000050.1, on the reverse strand, counting down.
TTTGAAGCATATTGGGATTTCCGCTTCTGAAATTTTCAACATTAATACCCTTTAAATAAATGAGCTTTAGACCTTGCTGTGTAAGAAGAATACAGTAGCCTGTCAGATATCCGTCATCAATGGAAGAATTAAATAAAAATCCGCCGCCCTCCATCGTATGCCAGTTATTATTATCCCTGCAAATATCAAAGCTGAAAATTTTCTGTGACGGATCATTATTCTCAACAAAAAGAAAATCCTTCATAGCCTGATAACCGTAACCCATCATAACAATATTGTTATCCTGATAAAGTATATGCTTTTCCATATTCGGTACGTATCTGTCTTCGTAATTGATATGGTCATATTCCGTCCATGCAAAGGTATCCTGTGCTGTGAGAGTTGAAGTTTCAACCGTGGACACGTTTACATCAAAGCCTTTTTTCTCAAGATAAGATTTTATTTCCTCTATTTTCTGACTGTAAAGGTTGATCTTATCCGTCTCGGATGTTCCTACGGTAAATACAAGATCAATATTTTTAGCTTTTTCTATCTCAAGATGAGCCTCTGGAGAATTATTATCAACTGTAATAATCTTCTCGGTTTCCGCCGTCTTATAATCTTCAGATGAAACAAATTTTTCTATTGTATTTTCAAAGCTCTCTGTGGCTACAAGTTTAATTTTATATTTTCCAACATGAGAAACATAGTACGAAAATTCTTTTTCATTTTCGCCGTTTACGGTTACTTCCTCTTCATCATCAAAATCACCATCATTATCTGAGTCAAATGTAATACTCCATATCCGATTTTTAATGTCATCAAGATCTGATGAATATGAAATATCGGTTGCAGTGATAACTGCTTTGTTCCCTTCTGCAATTCTATAATACACATCATCACAAACGAAATCAACAACCGGAGCATAATCCTCCGATATTGTTATTCGCTCTTCGTATGTATATGATTTTTTCTCTGTTGATACAGTTACCTTAACGGTATAATCACCGGATTTTTTTATGATAAGATTCTTTGTATAATAATCTGAGGTATCTTCATCAATGTAAACGGTTTCACCGATAGATTCATCAACAGGAGTAATACTCCACACTGTTCTTTCCGGTACGAATCTTTCTATATCTTCGTTATCGGCAACAGATACCGTAAGAGTTCTGTTTTCCTTTTGCTCTCCGCTGACACTGATTTCCATTGACGGCTCAAAGTCAAAAACAGACTTATTTTCAAGAGCATTGATTTCCAACCGTGTTCCGTTCAGTTCAATATTATCGGCAATTAGCATACCGTTAATCGTAATATTTTTTGCGTTCAGCTCGATTTTACCGTTAGGTGCATAAAGCACACCATTAATAACAAGGTTTGTTCCCTGTACGACAATATCGCCGTTTTCCGAATACATAAAAACAGAGTAATCGTTTTCGCCATCGTTTACTGCATTGAATTTTATACTGTCGGATGCATTGATATATCCGCTATTTTGAAATGTGACCCGATCGAGGAACAGACCCCCGTCAACATACATTGAATTATTCAAATCGTACTCAACACTATCAAGAAACACATCGGAGGAATATGTTGTTTTATAGTAAATATCATCATTTAATTGGGATACATAATCCGGCATACTTTCCGGGGATGAACTCATTTCTGCTGATGAAATGTTATCATGCGTTTTCTCAGAATTAAGCATTCCGTTGATCGTGCAGGAATCATTTCCTGTGTATTCAATACTGTCACCGGCATAAACCGAACCATTAATTTCGGCACCATATTCATTCAGCAGCAAATCATTTGTAAAAATAAGATAATCGTTTTTATTCTCAGGCTCATCGCCACTGCCCGGAGAACCGCTAACCGGAAGTGTGATCATCTGTGAAACAAGTGATACACTCAAGATACAGGAAATTATTCTGTAAAACTTATTTTTCATGAGTCACACCTCTCTTTTTAAAAAATATTACAGATATGATCAGCGATACTGCCGCAATCAAAAGTACAGCAATCGGAAATACATAACCTGTACCGACAGGTTCAGTACTATCTGTTGAAGCAGAGTTCTCCGACACGGAATTTGGGGAATTTTCGTTGTAAGTACTCTCGTTTACAGATACTTTTGATTCCGAATTGTCAGTGCTTACGTCAGATACCTCACCAATGATATCACTGCTTGTATCTTCGCTTACCGGACTTGTTTCCTGTTCTGATATTTCCTTGGAGATATCTTCGGAAAACTCTGTGCTGCTCTCATCTGCACTGCTTTCCTCAAAACTGCTTTCATCAAGCTTAATTGTATTTTTGACACCGTAACAGATCGTGTATGTAATATTTTCCCCACTCTTCAATGGTTGTTCATTCCAAAGAAATGCAACCGCACCATCATCTGCATTATTATTGACATCAATACTATAATCCCACCTGTTGTCGTACAATTTACTCCAATCCGCATATATCATCTGATCCGGAAGTCTGCCATCGCTTATCTTTCCGTATGCCTGTGTTTCTGAATTTTTGTTACAGGTTATCGACCAAGTCTTCGGTATATTATTACCCACAAATTGGCTTTCATTTGTAATATGCACACCATTTACTTCAAGAAAACCGGAATCATCATTGTCTATCATAGGATCAAGAAGAATCCTGATACCTGTCTGCATATCCTCACCGTTATTCGTCACCGTATAGGAAACCTTTAACACATCATCATAAAGCTCCGTCAGACCGTTGTCAAAAGATAATTCCTGAACTACCTCAATATCACCAAAACGCTGCGAAGAAATATGTTTATTATCCTTATCAATGTATGGAGCGGCTATATCTGTTCCTGTTCCGTAAATATACTGTTTTCCTGCTATACTTACGGTAGTATAGCCTGTAAAAAAGTGATTGTATAAAAGAGATTTGTTATCGTCTGCATCTGTAATAACATTACCAATATTTGTTCCAAGACAAAAACGCAAATATTCAAGAGAATCACTGTCCTCTTCAATCGTACAGTTCAGATAATCATTACTGATATTCTCTTGTCGAATATCGGTGTCCGCAGCGAAGCACGTCATAGATGCTTCGCAAAGTACAACGAAACCCAGTATCATAACTCCCATTCCTTTGTACTGAAGTTTACTAATTATCTTCCTCATTTTAGTTCCTCCTCATATTTGTTATTTATTTTGCTTTTTTAGACATCATTATTCCTGTGATTCGCTTATCCAAATTAAAAACAACATGTTTCGGTAAAATTCTGAACTCATTTAACTTTACATCCGTAAACACCAATATAGTTGGCATTTATGGTACAAAATAAATTAAGATTTTAAAATATACTTTGTAGTTTTCTGTAGAAAAATTGGAGCAAACGGCATATCTTACGATTTCGCATAAAATACAGCATAAAAAAGCTACACATGGTAGCAAAACACTTAATCTTGTCTTATATTTGATTAATTTTGATTTTACTTTTTAATCCTTGAACGGACCCATATATAATTACACGAACCTCCACAAGTTCGTTCATTTATGCACCAATGTTAAAGCGAAGTCTTGACAGCCATTAAGAACGCAAACAGCACAAAATACGCAAAAGAAAAAAGACTTGAAAACAAGCGGTTTCCGCTGATTCCAAGTCTTTGTTTTGTATCAATCTCGGTACTGTTTTATCTTTTTTCGAATCCATTGTATTGTTGTTCTCCTTCAGTTCCCAGATATACTTCAGGCAGTCCAGCGTGTTCCGGGCAAATCGGCTGATGGATTTCGTGATAATCATATAAATCCTGCCCGCCATACATTCTTCTATCATACGGATAAACTCACTGCGTTTTTTGGTATTACAGCCGCCGATCCTGTCATCCGTGAATATTCCCGCCAGTTCCCATTCCGAATTCTTCTGGAGTGTTATACTTAAAATAGAGTCGAAAACATCCTAAAAATCTGATATAATAAGAACCAGAAAGAGGGAAAAAAGAATGGCAAAGTACAGCAGAGAATTCGGAGAATAAGCGATTCGTCTATCGGACGAGATTGGGAGCAAGAAAGCAGCCGCACAGCTCGACATACCGTACTACAGCTCGCCGATTGGCGGAAGCAGGGTAAACGTGTGAGGGGGGAAAAGGAAGTTTTAAGGAAACACTGATTTAATCGCGAAAAATAATTCTATATTAGAATAATGAATTATAAAAGATTCAGACTGTGC
>CANPXK010000049.1 GCA_947585965.1 uncultured Clostridia bacterium | reverse complement strand
TACAGCAGCACTAACAGCAGCATTTCCGGCTGTACTTGCCGCAGCTCCCGCTGCCGTATTCATTGCCGCTCCCGTTGCTATTCCCTCAGCCGTACCTGCCGCTATTCCTCCGGCTGTACCTGCCGCCGTGCCTGCGGCTGTATTCATTGCTGCCCCTGCCGCTATTCCTCCGGCTGTACCTGCCGCTGTCCCTGCGGCTGTATTCATTGCTGCTCCTGCCGCTATTCCTCCGGCTGTACCTGCCGCTGTCCCTGCGGCTGTATTCATTGCTGCTCCTGCCGCTATTACTCCGACCGTACCTGCCGCTGTCCCTGCGGCTGTATTCATTGCTGCTCCTGCCGCTATTCCTCCGGCTGTGGCTGCTGCCGTACCTGCGGCGGCTGCCGCAATCTGTGCGTATCCCACTGCCGGCACTACGGATATGAAGCTTCTCTGCATTGTAAATATGGCTGTTACAAACGGCAGCATTGCAATACATCTGAGCTTATATCCGTTATCCTCAAGCTTTTCTATTTCCTTTTTTATAAATGCACGGGCATAACGAATCCTGCTTTTTACCGTATTTTCCGAGCAGTCCAAAATTTTTGATATTTCCTTTGCAGTGAATTTTTCATAATAAAACAACAATAGCACCACACGCTGTTCCAAAGGAAGCTTTAATATAATCTCACTGATTGTGTTATAAACGTCCTCATCTATAACCCTGTCCTCAAAGCTTACCCCATCCTCGTCCGAATACTCCATTTCGTCGAGCTTATCATTGTCTGTAATAATAAATTTATTACTCCTTTTGAGGAAATTTATTGACTTATTTGCCGCAATTTTACACAGCCATCTTTTAAATTTATATGGCAGCTGTAATGAACCGATACTTTGGAAAGCTTCGACAAAGGTGTCCTGTGTTATATCCTCGGAATCGCATCGGTTTCCGAGCATCTTTATACAGGTAAAATATACATCACCATAAAATGAAGTATACAAGCTCTCAAATGCACCCGAATCGCCGCATTTTGCCCTTTCTATAAGTTCGTAAAGTTTTTGATCATCCATAAAATTACCTCCAAAATAAAATCCTTATATATTATAACAAATTCCGGACGTATTTGGGTTTATTTTTTAAAAAAAAATTTTCGGGGTATATCCTACAGGCAAGATATACCCCGAACAAATATTATTCAGGACTGATACAGAGCTTTAACTTCACCTGTTGTCATGTCCTTTTCAAAAAATCCGAAAGCCTTAGTTTGCACCAAGTCCCGCCCCTGAAAACCATTGCCTGTCTTTTCAGCGTATTCGACAAAATAATACAGCTTGTCCCCAATCAGCTCAGCTTCAGATATACTGTAACAATTTACCTCTTCATCCGGTTCTTCGCCTATTATGGAGTAGTCCTCAGGACTGAGCATTTTCATTGCGCTTCCGGTATCAGGATCAATCATATATACCGACTTATATTCGATCCATGTGTCTTTTAACGGCTCATACCATATCACCTCGGATTCGTGAACAGTCACCGAGCCGTCTTCATTGACAAAAAACTCGGGACCAACCAAATCAGTTTCACCGGCAACTACCTCCGAAGAGCTTCCGTCATATTTTATCTTTACTATCCTACCTCCGTAATAGTAGTAATTTGATCCTATTATGGGCAGGTCATATACTCCGAATGACAGATAGATATATTCTTCACCGAAATATATTTGTGCGGCTTGGGTAGGATGTATGGCTGCGGTAGGACCGGAAAAATCAACAACAAAATTCTCATCCTGCGTAAAAAGCACTCTGTCATCCGTTCCGTCTACATTGACGGATTGAAACTTTATCTGACCGTTCAATTGATATAACTGTGATCCGTCAGATGATTGTAAGGAATAATAAATCCTTCCGTCATGATACCCTATGTACTTACCTGATTCGACGACCGTTTGTTTTTCCTCCGTCACAGTGTTTAAAACACATATATCATATATTTCCCGGTTTTCAGCCTCCTCAACCGAACAAATCAGATAACCCCCGTCCTCCGTAACATAATCTAACTTCATTTTACCCAGTTCGCTGACGTTTCCACCATTCATATCACGGCTGCAAAGTATTCCCTCATCTGTATTATAGAAAAATTTTCCGCTGCATATTGCGAATTTTCCGGTAATCGGCTCTTCAAACAACTCCTTTTCAGTCCCGTCAGCTCCACGGCATATCATCTGCTTTTCGTGAGAAGTACCATCAATACTTTCTACCGAAATTCCATGCCCTACACCCCTGATTGATCCTTCAGGATCACTGCTGCTATGTTTTGAATAGTACAGACCCTCATCAGTTTCAACAGTATAACCGTAAAAATCCTCCGATTCCGTTTTCTTTTCATCTGTCGGCTCCTCGACAGGCTCATTTGACGGTATATCCGATGCCTCACCCGAAGCCTCAACCGACACCTGTACGGATTCCTGCACAGCAGGATTTTCGGGTTCTCTGTTTTGTACAGTATAAACTATTGCAACCGTCCCGGCACATACCGCTGCCGCGGCTATACACCCTATTACTATTTTTGCAGCAGTTACTCCGGCGGCTTTTGAAGCGACACCTGCTGTTGCATTTGCCGCTGTATGTACAGCAGCACTAACAGCAGCATTTCCGGCTGTACTTGCCGCAGTTCCCGCTGCCGTATCCATTGCTGCCCCTGCCGCTATTCCTCCTGCCGTATCTGCCGCAGCTCCCGCTGCCGTATTCATCGCTGCTCCTGCCGCTACGCCTCCTGCCGTTCCTGCCGCAGTGCCCGCTGCCGTATTCATCGCTGCTCCTGCTGCTATTCCTCCTGCTGTTCCTGCCGCAGTGCCCGCTGCTGTGTTCATCGCCGCTCCTGCTGCTATTCCTCCTGCTGTTCCTGCTGCAGCTCCCGCTGCCGTATTCATCGCCGCTCCTGCCGCTATTCCTCCTGCCGTTCCTGCTGCAGCTCCCGCTGCCGTATTCATCGCTGCTCCCGCCGCTATTCCTCCGGCTGTGGCTGCTGCCGTACCTGCAGCGGCTGCCGCAATCTGTGAATATCCCACTGCCGGAGCTACGGATATCAACCCCCTCTGCATCATAAAAATCGCTGTCACAAAAGGCAGTGCTGCAATGCATCTGAGCTTATATCCGTTATCCTCAAGCTTCTCAATCTCCTTTTTCATAAAAGACCTTGCATACCTCAGCCTGCTTTTTACCGTATTTTCGGAACACCCGATAATTTCCGCAATTTCCTTTACCGTAAACTGCTGATAATAAAACAAAAACAGTACGGAACGCTGCTCCTGAGGAAGCCTCATTATTATTTCACTTATAGTATTTCCTACATCACCGTCAATAATCCTGTCCTCAAGAGTTACTCCGCCATCATCAAAAAATACCGTTTCGTCAAGCTCATCATTATCGGTAAAAACAAATTTATCTGTTCTTTTCAGGAAATTTATTGATTTATTTGCCGCTATCCTGCATAACCAGCTCTTCAGATTATACGGCGGTTTCAATGTCGTAAGGTTTCTGAAGGCTTCAATGAATGTATCCTGTGTTATATCCTCCGAATCAGCCTTGTTTCCGAGAAGCTTTATACAGGTAAAATATACATCTTCGTAAAATGATGTGTACAACTCCTCTAAAGCGTTCTCATCATTTTGCTTAGCTTTATCGATCAATTCCACAATTTTAAGATTTTCCATATTGATTTACCTCCGATAAATTATAATCTATATTATTATAACAAATAAATACGTAAAATGGTTTTATTTTTTTATAATAATCAAAAAAAAAAATATAATATCTTACTTTTAAAAAACGACAAAGGTTCTATTTTAATGAATATTTATCATAAAAACAGTAAATATTTCGGATATCCGTCTTACCATCCTTATCTTCTGACGGCAAAATAATTACCCATAAAAAAGCGGATCCAATCCGGCTTTTTAATCCGAATCGGAACCGCTTGTATTACATACAGCTTTAACTGCAATATTCCTCGATCAGTTTATTCAATTTTCTGCGGCTCTGAACACCTATCCCCCTTTGCAGACATTCACGGTCTGCTTCGGGAAGATCGGATATTCTCACGGTACTTATATATACGGGAGTTGATTGCCCGACTTTATATGCGGCAACTACTCCATTGTATTCAGAAAGTATATATTCATCCACTTCCTCTTTTATCACAGTATCGGATATTTCGGGCTGCGAATATGTTTCCTGCTCCGACAGAGATTGCTCCTGTGCCTGTGCATCGGGCATACTCGGAAGTATAACGGAAGTTATTATAAGGCACAATATAAGAAAGCTCCCCGTAAATCCAAGTGCATATTTCATTTGCATTTCACCTCTTTTTTTATTTTGGATGATTATTACGTAATTATTCATAAATTCAATGAATTTTTCAACAAATTAACAGATATTTAATAACTGAAATTCAATTTTAAAAAAATTTATTCCATTTTCCGTTTTTTATGGTATAATAGCATAGGTATGTTGTAGTTGCGACTATTCAGGTGTTCTATAATTTGTAAATCTTTAAGTTCGTATAAACAGGATAAGTTTTTGTACATAAAAATAATTTAATTCCGGCAGGAGGTTGGAGGCTAATGAGAAAAACCGATATCAGTAATTTCAATGATGAGGCTTCGTCCGGCACTTCCGTTTCTACAGGTGAAGCTGTCAGGGGAATCTTTTCGGTAATAAGGAAAATTATACTGACGGCTTTAATGGTTACATTAATTACAGGATTTGTTATTATAATTTCAATGGTTTTCTATATTATATCCATTGCAAATGAACCTAATACGATAAATCTTAATAAGCTTAAACTTAATCTGACAAGCTTCGTTTATGTTCTTAAGGACGGCAGTGATGACGAATTTGTGGAGTATCAGGAGCTGTATTCAACGGAAAACCGTGTTTGGGTCAAATATCAGGATATACCCAAGCATATGATAGATGCACAGATAGCAATAGAGGATAAGAGATTTGAGGAGCACCATGGCGTTGACTGGTACCGAACGGGCGGAGCTATACTCAGTCTTATAACGGGTGAGGATCAGTTCGGCGGCTCAACAATAACTCAGCAGCTTATAAAAAATATCACAAACGATAACGAAGTAAGTATCACAAGAAAAATCCGTGAAATTTTCCGTGCACTTAAGCTTGAAGATGAATACAGTAAAAATGACATAATAGAGGCATACCTTAATGTCGTGAACTACGGAGCAGGCTGCCGTGGTGTACAATCGGCTGCGGATCTTTATTTCAATAAAAAAATAGAGGACTGCTCTATTGCGGAATGTGCGGCAATCGCCGGCATAACTCAGAATCCGTATGCCTATAACCCTCTTATATATCCCGAAAAAACAAAGGAAAAAGCACAGACGGTTATAAAAGAAATGCTTAATCAAAATCTTATAACAAAATCAGAATACGAACAGGCAAAAAAAGATATCACGAATATGAAATTCATCGGATATGTTATGGATGATGATGACGAAGATGAGGACGAAAGCGATTGGAACTGGTATATAGACAGACTTTTCCGTGATGTTGTGAGTGATCTTCAGGAACAGCTTCATATAAGTACTGAAGATGCCGAACATATGATATATAACGAGGGTCTGCAAATCTATTGTGCAATGGATCTCAAGGCACAGGAAATAGCCGAGGAAAAAGTCAAGGAATGGAAAACTCCCTCTGATAAGACTATACAGGTTGCATATGAAATGATGGATTTCAATGACGGTCGTGTGCTTGCAACCGTAGGAAGTCGGAATGAAAAGGACGGCAGACTGCTGTGGGATATGGCTACCCAGTCCTCACTCCAGCCCGGTTCGACAATCAAACCGATTTCATCATATGTAATAGCTCTTGACGAAAAGAAGCTCACCTACTCATCCCTCGTAAAGGACAGACCTATGGCAAACTGGGGATATGAGGACGGAGGCGTAATTTCGGGACCGAATAACTGGTATGAGGAATATTACGGCGATATCACCGTTACAAGAGCATTGAATATTTCATCCAATGCGGCGGCTGTAAATGTGCTCAAGTCGGTGGGCATGGATAAAAGCTATAAATTCCTTACCGAAAAGCTGAATTTCACGCACCTGGATCCGGAAGTAGATAAGGAAAACCTTGCGGGTCTTTCCATCGGCGGCTTCCACGGCGGTACAACAGTTGAAGAAATGACGAGTGCATATCAGATTTTTTGTAACGGAGGGTACTGCTATAAGCCTTACACCTATTTCTATGTTACAGACAATGAAGGCAAGATAATCCTCGACAACAGGGATGTTGCAAAACCCCCACAGGCAATTTCTGCCGAAAGCGCTACCATAATGAACAGACTCCTCCATGATGTTGTAAATTCCGGAGGTGAGGCATTAGGCTATCGGGCAAAGATTCCCGGCTGGGATATCATAGGCAAGACCGGTACAACCGATTCATCCTGTGATAACTGGTTTGTAGGAGCTTCCCCATATGCCGTTGCGGGAATATGGGCAGGTCATGAGAACTCGGTTCCCATACCCGTTGATGAACAAAGTAAGGTTCATTACCTGTGGAGAGATATTATGAAGGAATATCTTAAGGGAAAAGCGGAAAAATCCTTCAGTCTTGGCGGAGATGTTGTACAGCATAATTATTTTATCAGTGACGGAAGAATTACGGATTATGATGTTGAAGGCAAAACTGCCGTCGGTTATTATACCGAGGATAACCTTCCGGGTCGTTCAAGCTATGATCCGAATCCTCCGAAACCTCAGGAAAGCCAGAATGAAGACGAAAACAGCGATGAGCCGGAAGAATCCGGGGATGGAAGTGAAACTCCCGAGGAATCCTCGGATGAAAGCACGGAAGAATCGACAGAATCCGAAGAACCCGCTGAGGAATCGTCCGATACAGAGGAATCCGGGGAATATTCGGAAACTGAAGAATCATCAGAAAACGTTGATATATCTGAGCCGGAACCGGAACCCGAGCCTGAGCCTGAGCCGGAACCGGAACCGGAACCCGGGGTCGAGCCGGAGCCTGTTGAGTCCGATACCGGAGAACCGGCACAGGCGTAATCAATATTGATTTTAGAGAAAACAGTTTAAGATAAAGGAGTTTTAGTTTATGGTTAATGTTGCAGTTATGGGACACGGAGTTGTCGGCTCAGGTGTTGTAGAAGTTCTTGAAAACCACCACGAAAGTATAGCCAAGAGAGCAAAGGAAGAAATCAATATCAGATATATTCTTGATATAAGGGATTTTCCCGACAGTCCGTATGCCGACAAATTCACCAAATCCTTTGATGACATACTCAACGACAGTGATGTCAGAGTTGTTGCGGAGGTAATGGGAGGATTAAATCCCGCATATGATTTTACGAAAAAATGTCTTCTTGCCGGAAAGAGTGTCGTTACATCAAATAAGGAGCTTGTCGCAGAAAAAGGTGCCGAACTTTTGCAGATTGCAAAAGATAATAATGTAAATTACCTTTTTGAGGCAAGTGTCGGCGGCGGTATTCCTATAATAAGACCAATGTCACAGTGTCTTGCCGCAAACGAGGTCGTTGAGGTTGCAGGCATTTTGAACGGCACTACGAATTTTATACTCACAAAGATGATAAAAGATAATATGTCCTTTGAGGATGCACTTAAAATGGCACAGGAACTCGGATATGCTGAAAGGAATCCTGCTGCTGACGTTGAGGGGCAGGATGCCTGCAGAAAAATAGCCATACTTGCTTCCCTTGCATATGGAAAGCATATTTACCCGAATCTTGTACATACACAGGGAATTACTAAAATCACTCTTGAGGATGTAGCATATGCTTCATCATGGGGAGGTGTAATAAAGCTTATCGGTCAGGTAAAACGTCTTAATGACGGAAGAATTGATATTACGGTTGAACCTATGTTTATCGAGGCATCAAGTCAGCTTGCGGGTGTTGACGATGTGTTTAACGGTATCCTTGTAAGAGGAGATGCCACGGGTGATGTAGTGTTCTATGGCAAGGGTGCGGGAAAGCTGCCAACCGCAAGTGCTGTCGTTGCCGATATCATAGACTGCGTAAAGCACCTTAAGGCAAGAAAGTATCTGTATTGGTCTGACGGTGACGAAAGCCTTGTAAAGCCATATAGTGAAACAGAATATCCCGTATATTTCAGAGTTGAAGGCAAAGAGCGTAAAACCACACTTGACGCTGTATTGAAGCTGTTCCCGGATGCAAGGATAATTGTCCGTTCAAATGCTCCGGAGAATGAGGTTGCTTTCGTTCAGGGCCCGATGCCTGTATATAAACAGGAAGAAGCATCTGATGAGCTGAAACAGCTCGGTGTAACAGTTAAATCAAAAATCCGTATATCGGATTTATGATATATAAATTTCTGTATTACCAAAGAAAAAAGACTTGGGGGAGAAAAAAATGAGTTTAATCGTGCAGAAATTCGGCGGAAGCTCGGTAGCCGATGCCGAAAGGGTCTTTAATGTTGCCGGAATAGTAACTGATACCTACAAAAAGGGCAACAAGGTCGTTGTTGTTGTATCTGCTCAGGGAGACACAACCGATGACCTTATTGAAAAGGCTAATGAAATTAATCCTGATGCCTCAAAAAGAGAAAAGGATATGCTTCTTGCGGCAGGCGAACAGATTTCCATTTCGCTTCTTGCAATGGCGATTGAAAAGCTTGGCTTTCCCGTTGTGTCGCTTTTAGGCTGGCAGGCAGGTTTCCAGACCTCATCGGCTTATACCTCTGCAAGAATCAAGAAAGTCAATACAGACAGAATTGAGAAGGAGCTTGATAAAAATAATATTGTCGTTGTAGCAGGCTTTCAGGGTATAAACCGATATGAAGATGTTACCACTCTCGGAAGGGGCGGTTCCGACACGAGTGCTGTTGCTATTGCAGCGGCTATGCACGCAGATCTTTGTCAGATATTTACGGATGTCAAGGGCGTATATACGGCGGATCCGAGAAAAATTGAAAATGCTAAGATGCTTAAGGCTATTTCTTATGACGAAATGCTTGAGCTTGCTACACTCGGAGCTCAGGTTCTCAATAACAGAAGCGTAGAAATGGCTAAGAAATACGGAATTGAGCTTGAAGTACTTTCGAGCTTTACCAATACACCCGGTACAATTGTTAAGGAGGCAGCTAAAATGGAAAAAATGTTAATCAGCGGTGTTGCAAAGGATACAGAGGTAGCGAGAATTTCGGTTGTGGGTGTTCCCGATGAGCCGGGTCTTGCTTTTAAGATGTTCTCCAAGCTTTCCGCGAAGAATATCAATGTAGATATAATTCTTCAGTCCATCGGACGTGACGGCACAAAGGATATCAGCTTCACCGTTGCAAAGAGCAATGCAAAGGAAGCCGCTGCCGCTATGGAGGATTACGTAAACACTGTCGGCGGTAAGAGTGTTTCCGTTGACGAAAAGGTCGCAAAAGTTTCCATTGTCGGAGCAGGTATGGAAAGTCATGCCGGCGTTGCAACAAAGATGTTTGAGGCACTTTATGATGCACACATCAATATCCGTATGATATCCACAAGTGAAATAAAAGTTTCAGTTCTTATTGACGAGGATGACGCAGATGCAGCAGTAAGAGCAATTCACGCTAAATTCTTTGACGAAGACTGATCCGACCGTGCGTTTATATAAAAAATCCGGTGAACCTGATGGTCATCGGATTTTTTGTTGCCTATACAGAAGATCAGCTGTCATCATATGAAGTACCGGGTGATTTACCCGTTTATCGCAATAAAAAACGGCGGGACTCCCCCACCGTTTTTGTATAGTTTTAAACAGGATCATTCCTCCGGAATGCTTGCTGTGGTTCCGGCACCGCCGGCCAACATACCTAAAACTCCCATGCCTGTTGTATCCTCTGTAACCTCGTAATCACTCGGTACGGTAAACAATGAAGCATCTGCCTGTGTTTCAAATTTATCAACATTTATATCAACCTTATCAGTACCGTTACTCATTGAAAACCCTTTGAGCTTATCTCCGTCAAAATACAGCTTTATTGTATATTCCTGTTCTTTTGCAGCCTGACTTGAAGTACCCGATTCCGTGCTGCCTGCAAGTCCCCCCGTCATTGCGGAAAGTGAAGAGGGATCGTATTTTATGGTATAAGCCTCATAGCTGTATGTACCGTCTCCGAATTCTTCCTCACCGTCACCGGCATTCTTGATAGCATCCTTTTCCGGAACATACGATGAAATTGCACTGTCAATATCAACCGATGATTCCGCAGTGCTTGACTCTTCTACCTTAGTGAAAAGTGCGGTCTTGTTTTCTTCGCTCAGAATATATGAACCCTCACCGTTCCTGAGCATATCCATTTTTATCCCTGCAAGATTCATTTTAAGCCTTACGTCATTATCGGCATTTTTTGCTAAGTCAAAAGAAATCTTAGATCCCGCCGGCAACCCCATCATTGACTGACTGCTCTCCTCAGTTTCGGGCATTACTACGGAAACGGAAATATCGAGCTCATCGCTCAGGCAATTATTAAGAAATGTTTTTGTCTTATTTCCGAGAACATCGGCTCCGATGACATTCTCTATAGGTTCCTTTATTCTTTCATCCAACTCAACCACGTCTGTCTGAGTTTCTGACGGTGTTGAAGCGGAAGATGCAACACTGCCGCCCGAGGTCGTATTCTTGTCGTCTCCATTACTACACGCCGCGAAAGATAATGCCAGAACACTGGTAAGCAACACCGCAGAAATTCTTTTTCGCATTTTTGTCGTTTCAATTTTCATAATTGTTACCTCCGTAAATCAGATATTTATTCAGAAATAATAATCATATCTCAAAATTATTGCTGAATAAGTACTATGATATACCAAATTATTTAAAAAATCAATAGTTTCATGTAATTTCAAACTAAATTTCAAACAAAGCTGTATGGAAAAAATTATTTTAACTCTCCCCCAAAATCTGACTATTATCCGAAAATTATATATTTTATTTTTCCGAAAAAGTTGACAACAAGGAGCCGTAATGGTATATTATATATAGTGTATAGTTTAATCGTAATCGGATAGAGGTGCGGTACTGCGTGTAGCATGGATGAGATTGCCGGAATCTGTGATTTGTGCAAATGGCTGTATCGCCGAAAGAAAAACCGATGGCAAGGTTTTTCTTGGGGATATGTCACAACGGCATATAACTGTCATCATAATGCTGTGATGGGGAGCTATCGTTATGTCCCGCTTGGCGGAGAGTCTTTAGCCTTATTATAGTAAATTGGTGAACCGATTGCCGTCGGTTCATTTTTTATGCGATTACTGCACTAAATTACCACAAGGAGAGAAAATGAACAATGGAAAAAAAGTACAATGTAGGAATAATCGGTGCAACGGGTATGGTAGGTCAGCGTTTTGCAACACTGCTTGAAAATCATCCGTGGTTTAATGTTACCGTGCTTGCCGCAAGCTCACGCAGTGCAGGAAAAACGTACAAGGAAGCCGTTGAGGGTCGTTGGGCAATGACAACCCCTATACCTGAAAATATGAAAGATATGGTTATCCTCGATGCCGCTGATATTGAGGCTGTGGCTTCAAAGGCTGATTTTGTATTTTGTGCAGTAGATATGAAGAAGGAGGATATCCGTGCATTAGAGGAGGCTTATGCCAAGGCTGAATGTCCTGTTGTTTCCAATAACAGTGCACACCGCTTTACTCCCGATGTACCAATGGTAATCCCTGAAATCAATGATAACCACCTTCAGATAATAGAGGCTCAGAGGAAGCGTCTTGGAACAAAGAAAGGCTTTATTGCAGTTAAATCAAACTGCTCACTTCAAAGCTATGTTCCGGCTGTTCACCCCCTGCTCAAATACGGAGTAACAAAAGTACTTGCCTGCACATATCAGGCAATCTCCGGAGCCGGCAAGACCTTTGAAAGATGGCCTGAAATGGTGGATAATGTTATCCCCTATATAGGCGGAGAGGAAGAAAAATCCGAACAGGAGCCGCTTAAGATTTGGGGTACAATCGAAAACGGCGAAATTGTCAAGACAAATACTCCGTCTATCACGGCTCAGTGTATTCGTGTTCCCGTTTCTGACGGTCATACCGCCGCTGTTTTCGTTGAGCTTGAAAACAATCCCGGTATTGAGCAGATAATAAGCGACTGGGAAAGCTATTCGGGAAAGCCGCAGAAACTCAACCTCCCGAGCGCACCGAAACAGTTTTTGCATTATTTCAGGGAAAATGACAGACCTCAGATAAAAAGTGAGCGTAACCTTGAAAACGGCATGGCTGTTTCCGTGGGAAGGCTCAGAGAAGATACGCAATATACAATTAAATTTGTTTGTATGTCACATAACACTTTAAGAGGAGCCGCCGGCGGTGCAGTACTTCTTGCAGAGCTTCTCTGTGCAGAGGGATATATAACCCATAACTGATGATTTATAACGATCGGAGGAATTTATTATGAATGATCATATTTTTACCGGTTCGGGTGTCGCTATCGTCACTCCTATGAATAATGACGGAAGCGTTAATTTTGAGGAATACGGAAGGCTTATAGATTTCCAGATTGAAAACGGAACGGATGCAATAGTTGCCTGCGGAACAACGGGTGAATCCGCAACAATGAGCGGTGAGGAGCATTGCAAGGTTATAGAATATACAGTAAAAAAGGTAGACGGCAGAGTACCGGTTATCGCCGGCGCCGGAAGCAATGATACTGCATTTGCCGCAGGGCTTTCCGTTGAAGCGGAAAAGCTCGGTGCCGATGCCATACTTTCCGTAACTCCGTATTATAACAAAACCTCACAAAGCGGTCTTGTACGTCACTACAACTATATTGCCGATAAGGTTAATATTCCAATTATACTTTACAATGTTCCGTCAAGAACTGGCTGTAATATAAAACCCGAAACCTATGCGGAGCTTTGCAAGCATCCTAACATCAAAGCGACAAAAGAGGCTAACGGAGATACCTCAGCCCTTGTGCGTACAATGGCACTCTGCGGAGATAATCTTGAGGTTTACAGCGGTGAGGACAGCCAGGCATTTACGATAACGTCAATGGGAGGACTGGGTGTTATTTCCGTATTTGCAAATATTTGCCCGAAAGAGTCACATGAGCTCGTACAAAAGACGCTTGACGGTGATTTCAAGGGCGGATTTGAACTCCAGAAGAAATATATCGCACTGATGGATGCTTTGTTTTCGGATGTAAACCCGATACCTGTCAAAGCCGCAATGAATCTTATGGGATTTAACTGCGGGCCCTGCAGGCTTCCGCTTGACAGTATGAGTGAAAGCGGTCTTGAAAAACTCAGACAGTGCATGAAGACATACGGACTTATATAACCGGAACGGAGAAGATTAAAAATGACTGATATTATATTATCGGGTTGTTCGGGCAAGATGGGTGCTTCCATCATTGCCTGCACAAAATCCCGCACGGATTGTAAAATTGCGGCGGGCGTAGATCTTGTAGAACCGAAGGATGCGGATTTTTCATATGCCGAAAGCTTTGACAGACTTAATGCTTCCGCCGATGTTATTATAGACTTTTCAAATCCCGACGTGCTTGATTCTATGCTTGCATATGCCATAAAAAATAAGCTGCCTTGCGTTATATGCACAACAGGCTATAATGACGAACAGAAAAACAAAATTCATGAAGCTTCGGAAAGCATACCTGTTTTTTATTCGGGTAATATGTCACTTGGTATAAATCTTATCATAGAGCTTGCAAAAAAAGCCGCATCTGTATTCGGCGAGGATTTTGATGTTGAAATAGTTGAACAGCACCACAATCAGAAGCTTGATGCACCGAGCGGCACTGCACTTATGATAGCCGATGCCGTTTCCGAAGTCAGAAGTGAAAGCGAGTATATTTATGACCGCCATGCATACAGAAGAAAGCGTAATAAAAATGAAATAGGAATACATTCCGTAAGGGGCGGAAATATTGTAGGCGAGCATGAGATCATATTTGCAGGAACAGATGAGATACTTAAGATCTCACACAGTGCACGATCAAAAACCGTTTTTGCCGTGGGTGCCGTCAATGCCGCTGTTTTTCTTAAGGGAAAGGCACCCGGAATGTATGATATGTCCGATTTGCTTGCCTCAAAATAGATACATATTACAAAGGAGTGTGACCTTTATGAAGCCTGCAATTACCGTATGCCATGATATTACCCTGATAACGCTGCGAAACATTCCTGCCGATATCGGATTTATAGCGGAGGTATTTGACAAGATTGCCGAAATGGGTACGGATGTGGATATGATTTCCCTGTCCCCCGTCCAAAGCTCGAGAACAAATTTATCATTTACTGTCAAGGATGATGATCTGGTTAATATACTCAGCTATACCTCAAAGCTTGATGACGGCTCCGTAAAATCCATTGTAAGCAGCGGAAACTGCAAGATAACCGTGAATGATGAAGCAATGGAAAACTGCCCCGGAGTTGCCGCAAAGGTATTTGCAAATGCCGCAAAGGCGGACACCGAAATAAGACTTATTACAACAAGCGAGTCTCAAATTTCTCTTTTGGTTACAAAATCGGATTCCGACGCGGTATTGTCAAGAATAAAAGAGGCTTTTTAACGGTTATTGCATGAATGTAAAAATAAAACGGGAGCATTTCAATCGAATGAACTGCTCCCGTTTTATTTGGTATATAGAACCGTAAACCCTATGTGTTTATAATAAATAAAAGGAAAAAAGTATTTTATGTATATCCGGAACGGATAAATATAACAATTTTGCGGGGCAAATATGGCTATTTTCTGACTTTTTGCTAAAAAAGCCGATGAATATTGAAATTATAAGGTATTTATTATATAATAGTAGCTGTGTAGATTTTTTGTCATATACTGCATAGATATGTATAGTGTGACAAGGTCTTGTTTTCGCTTTATTACGCTGGTATAATGATGAACGTGGGAGTGGTTTCAAGTGATAAGCAATTATGATCATCTGCTGGATAATGTAAAAAAAATACATTTTGTCGGTATAGGCGGCTCGGGTATGTGTCCGCTTGCGGAAATTCTTTTTAATGAGGGTTTTGAAATAACAGGCTCCGATATTGCCGAATCGGATACCCTCGAAAGAATACGCTCCTACGGAATACCTGTAACAATGGGGCACTTCCCCGAAAACGTCCTCGGTGCGGATCTTGTTGTATATACAGCCGCTGTCAAGCTTGATAATCCCGAGCTTGTATCCGCAAAGGAACATAACATCCGTGCCATTGAAAGATGTATAATGCTCGGGGCCGTTGTGGAAAAATATAAAAACTCCATTGCCGTTTGCGGTACACATGGAAAAACCACAACCACATCCATGATAACACAAATCCTTACAATGACGAATTTCGACCCCACTGTAATTATAGGGGGAAAACTCCCCTTCATCGGAGGAAACAGCCGTATAGGAAAATCGGATATCATTGTTTGTGAGGCGTGCGAATACGTTGATACATTCCTGCATATATATCCCGCTGTTTCGGTAATACTTAATGTAGACGAGGATCATCTCGATTATTTTGGCACACTTGAAAGAGTAAAGCAGTCATTTACAAAATTCGCCGATCAAACCTCCGATACCCTTGTTGTAAACGGAGACGACGAAAATACTATGCTTTGCATAAATAACATGACTGCAAAAGGCAAGAAAATTATCACCTTCGGTTTCGGCGAGAATAACGACTTCCGTGCGAAAATACATGACGATGGCTCTGTATGCAAAACATTTGATATAATAAATAACGGTAATGTTATCACAACGGTTACGCTCAGTGTCCCCGGTAAATTTAATGTGATGAATGCCCTTGCTGCCGCCGCGACAACATATACGCTCGGCGCAAACCCTGACGGAATTTCCGATGCCCTTCATAAATTCACAGGTGCCCACAGAAGATTTGAAATTTTAGGAAAGGCTAAAGAAATAACGGTTGCGGATGACTTTGCACATCACCCCACAGAACTTATGGCAACATTAACGACCGCTATGAGTATGGGCTATAAAAGTGTATGGGCGGTTTTCCAGCCTCATACGTTCTCCAGAACCTATAAATTCCTTAACGAATTTGCCGAGGTTCTCTCCATCCCCGACCACTGCATACTTTCGGAGATACTCCCTGTAAGAGAAAAGAATACCTATAATATATATTCTAAGGATCTTGCCGATAAGATTGACGGCTGCGTATGGTTCAATACATTTGAGGAAATAACCGATTATGTAACCGAAAAGGCGAGTGACGGGGATCTGATAATTACGATAGGCGGCGGAAACGTCTATATGTGTGCCAATATGATAATGAAAAAACTTTCGGCAGAGTAAAGCCGCGAAAGGATAAATAGCAAAGGCAGGGATGATAATTTGGATAAGAGGCTGAAGCTCTACGGCTTTAATAACCTGACAAAAACTCTGAGCTTTAATATATATGATGTTTGCTATGCAAAAACCGAAAGAGAGCAAAAGGACTATATTGCATATGTTGATGAGCAGTATAATTCCGAGCGTCTTACGAACATTCTTTGTAAAGTCACCGAAATGATAGGTGCATCCGTTCTTAATATATCTAAACAGGATTATGACCCTCAAGGGGCAAGTGTAACATTGCTTATATCGGAAAAGGGATTACCCGAAAATCTTGATCCCTCCTGCAACTGCGGAAGCTGTGTCATTAACCGCTCAAAGGAATCTATCGCGGCGCACCTTGATAAAAGTCATGTTACAGTGCATACCTACCCTGAATATTATCCCGGAAATGCTATCGCTACCTTCCGTGTTGATATTGATGTATCGACCTGCGGAAAAATATCTCCGCTTAATACTCTTGACCTGCTTATAGACAGCTTTGACTCCGATATCATTACCATAGATTACAGAGTCAGAGGCTTTACAAGAAATACTGACGGAAAAAAACTTTTTATCGACCATAAGATAACATCTATCCAGGACTATATAAAAGATGAAACATTAAGACGTTATGATACGGTCGATATAAATGTTTATCAAGCAAATATTTTTCATACCCAGATGCTTATAAAAGAACTTGAGCTTCAGAATTATCTTTTCAAGACGGATGTATATGAAATACCGCCAAAGGAAAGGCTTGAAATTTCAAATAGCCTGAGGCGGGAAATGATAGAGATATTCAGCGGTTCAAACGTATATAACGAGGAATGAGTAATGAAGCTTTCTCAGGAACGTGCGCCTGTATTTGAGGCACTGAGCGAATACAGAGAAAAAAGAATAGTTTCCTTTGATGTTCCGGGACATAAGCAGGGAAA